>CAYHEI010000473.1:0-2956 GCA_964355385.1 uncultured bacterium
ACCGAAGCTCTCGATGCGGACGTCCGCCTTCGGATCGAGCGGATTACGGCAGCCGACGGCGAGAATGGCGACCGAGGAGGCGATCAGGCGCAGCGTCCTCATGCTCATCGGCGCGGCACCGTCACGGAAGGGCTGTTCGACACGGCCTGCTCGTTCCCGGCACCGTCCACGGCGGTCACGGCGTAATAATACGTCAAACCGCGCCGCTTGGGCGTGTAGTCGGTCCAAGAGGTGACGTCGCCGCGCACCTCGCGGCTGAGCGGGGCCAGCCCCGCGGTGGACAGGACCGGCCGGACGTCCCGGTACACGTGATAGCGGACCACGCCGACGTTGTCGAACGGCACGTCCTCGGACCAGTCCAGCAGCGCGTCCGGCGTGCCCGCGATGAGGGACGCCGTGAGCGCCGAGATGCCCGCCGTCGTGGCGCAGCGCGGGGGGATGCGCTCGAGCAGCCGCGGCGAGACCAGGATGACCAGCTCGGAGCGCTCCTCGTGCGCGACCGAGCGGCGGAAGAACATGCCGAGGAGCGGGATGTCCCCCAGCACCGGCACCTTCGACACCGACCGGGTCTCCTGCGTGTTGATGAGGCCGCCGATCCGGACCGTCCCCCCGCTCACGACCGAGGCCTTGGTGTTGACCTCGCGCAGGTTCAGGCGGGCGACCGCGACGCCGTTGCCGACCGCCGTCGGATCCCGCCCCGTGATCCGGGGCGTCAATTCCAGTTCGATCTGCCCCTCGCCGGCGGCCTTGGGCTTCACCTTGAGCTCGATGCCGACGGACTCGAAGGTGAAGCCGCCGGACGTCTTCTGGGGGAGCCGCTCGCCCAGCATGATCCGCGCGTCCTGCCCGTCGGTCACCGTGACGTCGGGTTCGGAAAGCACGTTCACCCGGTCGGTGCCCAACGCGGCGAAGAACCGCGTCACGACCTGGTCGATGCCCCACTGCCCCGCCTTGAAGGTGAGCCCCTTCGGGTAGTACGCGTAGTACTCGTCCTTCTGCTTCCAGTCGCTCCAGCCCCCGCCTTCCCAGTTCTGGCCCCAGCCCCGCCCGTCCCCGCCGCCGTCGTTGTTGAGCGTCTCGTTGTACTGCGAACCGACGACCTCGAACGCGTCGTACTTGTCCCACCGGAAGGAGGCGCTCGTCGTGTGGTCCTTCGACCAGTCGATCTGGAGCAACTTGATCTGGACGTTGATCTGCGCGGGCCGGCGCCCCTCCACGTCGAGGCTGGCGAGCAGGGTCTTCACCGTTTCCTGCACCTCGCTCACGTCGGTCACCGTGATGGCGTTGAGGCCGAGATCCGCCGTGAGCTTGCCGTAGTCCGACAGCAACGGCCGGACCGCCTCGAGGGCCTCGTCGGCCGGGATGTTCTCCAGCCCGTACTCCTTCGCGACGAGGCCCTTGCCCACGGGCGCGCCCTTCGGCGGGAGTTTCAACCCGACGTGATACACGCCCCGCTCCAGCCGCCACGAGAGGTTCAAGCCCCGCAGCATCTGGTCGAGGACCTCGGCCACGGGGGTCTTCTTCGAGATGTGGATCGTCGTCTTGCCCTCGACCGGGATGTCCTCCACGAAGGAGTTGCCCGTGCGTTCGGCCAGCGTTTTGAGCACCAGGTGCAGGTCCGTGTTGTAGAAGTTCAGTTCGTCCACGGTGTCGGACGCCGTGTCGGCGCTCCGGCCCGGGGGGGCCGCGAGCAGCAGCCCGAGCGCCAGCCACGCCAGGAGGGGACGGGCCGGCATCATCATCGGCGGGGAATGGTGATGGCGGGGCTGTTCGACACCGCCTGTTCGTTGCCGGCGCCGTCCACCGCGGTCACGGCGTAATAGTACGTGGCCCCGCGCTTCTTGGGCGCCTCGTCCGTCCACGAGGACGCGCCCCGGGAAATCGTATCCGCGACCGGGGCGAGGCGGTTCGCCGACAGGACGGGACGGACGTCCCGGTACACCTTGTAGCGGAAGATGCCCACGTTGTCCGTGGGCACGTCCTCGGACCAATCGAGCACCACGTCGGTCGTCCCGGGCTTGAGCCAGGCGACGAGCGCGCTGATGCCCGCGGAGCGGCGCCCGTGCGGCGGCACGTCCTCCACGATGGACGGGGAGAGCAGCACGACCAGCTCGGTCCGGCCGCGGGTCGTCTTCGAGCTCTTGAAGAGAAAGCCGAAGAGCGGGAGGTCGCCGAGGATCGGGATCTTGTCCTCGTGCACGAGCTCGTTGGTCGTGAGCAGGCCGCCCAGGCGTCCGGTGTCCCCGTTGATGAGGGAGAGGCTGGTCTTGACCTCGGTGTTCCGCTGGAAGTTGATCCCCTCGGAGCTCTTTTCCGCGGTCAGCGTGGACCGCGTGCCGTTCACGTCCAGCGTGATGTTGCCCTCCTTGGCCATCTGGGGCTTGACCGTGAGCGTGAGCCCCGAATCCTCGTAGCGCAGGAAGCCGCCGCCCACGTCGATCGGGATGCGCGAGCCGATCTTGATCGTGGCCTCCTGTCCCTCCAGGATGGACACGTCCGACTCGGACACCTCCTTGAGGTCGTTGTCGTAGGCCGTGAGGCGCAGGCGCGCCACGACGTCGTCGATGCCCCAGGCCCCGACCTTGAACGTCGCCGCGTCGCGGTAGGCCGAGAGGTACTCCGCGAGGTTCTTGACCGCGCCGTTGGCCTCGGAGCGGTCGCCCCAGTCGCGGCGGCTGCTCAAGGTGTCCGCGAAGGTGCTCCCGATCCCCATGGAGGCGGGGTAGTTCTGCCACTCCAGCGCCGCTCCGGTTTCCTGGTTCGCGCCCCGGAAGATCTCGAGGATCTTCACCCGGACCGAGATCAGCTTCTTGCCGGATTCCACGTCCGCCGTGGTGATCAGGTTGTCGGTGTCTTGCAGGAGGTTCGGGGGAATGGTCGCCGTGAGCTGGTTCAGCGCGAAGTCCACGAGATCGGAAGAGCGTCGTGTAGGGAAATAGTGTAGATCTCGGTGGTG
>CAYHEI010000474.1:0-2954 GCA_964355385.1 uncultured bacterium
CCGGCAAGCTCCGCTTCACTCCGGGAGTCTACTCGATGCCCGGCCCGAGCCGGGATGACCGCGATCAGCCAACCCAGGTCCGCCGCGCGGCGGCCACGAGCACGTGGACTCCGTCGAGATGGTCCTGCGTGATCTCCCAGAAGAAGATCCCCCGGTACCCCTGCGCGCGCGCCCAGGCGCCCTTGCGCGCCGCGGATTCCTCGTCCTCGTACGAGATCAGCTCGGCCGCGCCGGGCTTCGTGAGGAACGGCACCTGGGCGGCGGCGTCCCACTCGCGGCGCCAGCCTTCCGCAAGGAGCCCCCGCACCGTCTTCCACGAGACGTACTCGCGCGGCGACTTCCCCGCCGTCTTCTCGTGCCAGCGGGCGGCGAGGAAGCTCCGCCCGTAGCTGGGAATGCCCACCACGAGCTTCTCCTTCGGGAACCGCTTCACCTCGTTCCAGAACGTCATCCCCGCCGCGGTGTTCATCGTCGCGCCGTCGGGATCGCCCGCCGCGGGGTGGAGCGGGGCGTTGTGCCCCGCGTGGTCGCCCCAGGGGCCGTGGAAGTCGTAGCACATCACGTTCAGGAAGTCGAAGAGCGGCAGGAGCCGCTCGTGGTCGAACCACCGCGCGTACCAGGGGCCCGCGTTGACCGCCATCGTGAGCAGCGTGGCGGGAAGACGCTTCCGGTACTCCGCGACGAGCTTGACGAGGTTCGCGGCGCCCTCCTCGTCCTCGGGGAACTCCCAGTCGCAGTCCAGCCCGTCGTAGCCGTACTCGTGAACCAGCGCGACCGTCTCCGCGATGAACCGCTCCGCCTTGGCCGGATCGCGCATCACCGCCGCGAAGTGCGCGCTGCCCGCTCCCCCGCCCCCCAGTGACAGCAGGACCTTCACCCCCGCCGCATGCGCCCGGTCGGTGAGGTCGCGGCTCGGCAGGTTCCCGTCACCCCCCACGCTCCCGTCCAGCCGGGGCGAGGCGAACGCGTGCGCCAGGTGCGTGAACTGGCCGTAGGCGATCCCGGCGGGCGGGAGTCCGGTATTCCAGGCCGGATAGTACCCGAGGACGATCGGGTCAGGCATCGGCTCGCATCATAGCCGATCGACCAGCGAGGCGATCCGGTCCCGCCAGGCATTCATCGTTTCAACCGGCGGTGCCGGAACCCGGCCGCCGGAGATCGCGTCGTAGTCCTCGTTGCGCAACTCGATCTTCCCCGCCAGCTCGGCGAGGAACGCGCGCGCCGCCGCGGCGGCCGGGCCCGAGGCGCGCGCCAGCTTACGCTCCAGCAACGCGAGCAACCGGAAATCCTTGGTGCCCTCGCGCACCGCCTCCCAGCGCGGCGTCGGCAGCAGCGGCGCGGTCGCCTCCGCAGCCGGCCAGACGTAATTGTGCTCCGGCGTGGAGCCGTGATGGTACACCCACTGCGTCACGCCCCCGGCGCGCGCTTTCCACGCGAAGAATCCGAACACCATGCGCGCGGCGCACGACACGGACCTCGAGCCGGTCGCGGGTGATCCCCGGGCCGCCCGGTTCCCCGAATCCCTCGATCCGCGCCGAGAGCGTCCCGCGCTCCGCCGCCGCCACCCGGACCGGGATGCCGCCGTCCTCGCCGGGCCAGTCCGCGGCCGCATACAGCGTCGCCGCGAGCAGCGCCGCGGTCATCGCAGGTACACCGGGTTGGCGAGAAGCCCCTCGCGCAGCGAAGGGTCCGCCGGATCCTCGGCCTCCACCTCCAGGCGCACCGACCGCTTCCCGCGCAGATCCAAGACCTCGACCAGCTCGGTCCCTCGATGCGTCTCGTACACCACCCCGCCGTCCGCGATCAGGCGCGCGGCGTTCAGCGGCGCGTTCGTACGCCACGCCGCCCGCACCTCGACGCGCGCCGCCGCGCGGGCGTCGCCGCCGCTCGACACCCCATCCAGCGTGAACGCGAGCAACTCGGGATGGTCTTCCCGGCGGCACCGGCCGCGGGCCAGAACGTCCGGCAGCGCCGCCCGGATGACTTCTTTCGGGTCCCGGCCGGCGAGCGCGGGGACCCCCTTGAAGTCCCACCAGGGCGTGAATCGCGTCTCGCCCGGCGCGACCGTGTTCGGATGCTGCGGGCAGCCCAGCGCCGCGTAGCAATCCGGATGCCACGTACCCGAGAGGTACGACCGGCCGGCGGCGACCGCCGCCACGAGCGACTCGGCGTCGCGGGACGCGGCCGGGAGCACCGTGCGCAGCCCGGAGCCGGCCCACTCGTCCGGTTGATGTGCATCGCTCCCGCTCGACAGGCTCACCCGGCGCCCCGCGGCGAGCATCCGGTCCCAATGCGCCAGGCTCGGCCGGCCGAAGAGCGGGCGCGTCTCCTCGATGTCCCAGCGCACCTCGAGCCCGTCGATCTCGTCTCCGGAGAGCAGGGCGAGCGGAGCACCCTGGTCGATGTGCGCGATCACCACCCGCCCCCGGTCGCGCAGCGCGCGCAGCGTGGCAAAGTACGTCCGCCCCGCGAAGAAGCTCTCGTCGAACGGCGCGGCACCGTCCCGGGGATACCACTTGGTGTCGAACCAGCCCTCGGCCTTCCGCCGGGCGTCGTCGGTCTCCCAGCCCAGCTCGACGCCCGGCACGCACAAGTGCCGGGCGGTCCCGGCGGCCCGGCAGTCGGCAACGTACCGCGGCCAATCGTCGGCATGAAGCCACGTTCCGGTCTTCCTTCCATTTGGAACCATCGCTATCAAGTGATCCGTCTGGAATCGGAAATCGTCGCCGAACGCCTCGAAGTACGGCGTCTGCTCCGCCACCCCCAACAGCCCGTCGCTCCAGGCAGAATGCGTGTGACAGTCGCCCCAGAGAACCACTATGATATTCCCGTCGCGCGTATCGCGCGACGGGACGGCCCGTGAAGGGCCGGCGGGGGGGGGGTCGCCCACCGCGCGCCCGCGGGGTTTAGACCACCCGCGGCGCCCCCGCGCCCCCCCGGGAGACCAACACCCC
>CAYHEI010000475.1:0-2947 GCA_964355385.1 uncultured bacterium
TGCCCCTGCCCGAGCTGCCGCCGGCCCTCGAGCGTGCGGATGCGCTTGCCGGACGCCGTGAACACCTCCACCTCCACGGGCGCACCGGAGCGCGGGCTCACCCGCGCCAGCACGGTTTCCCCCCGCGCGGGCGAGAACGCGTTCGCGCTCAACGCCGCGCCGGGCACCGCCAAGGCCAACGAGTTGGGTGTCGCGACAATCGTCGCGAGCGCGGACAGCGCCGGGAACGCCAGCGCGACCCGGGCCGTGTTGAAGCCCGGCTCCAGCCCCAGCGTCCACCCCACGCGCGCCTCCCCGTTCGCATCGCTCGGTGCCCCCAGGAAGGCCAGGCCCCCCCCGCCCCCGACCACCGCGAAGGTCAGCGCCTTTCCCTCCAGCCCCCGCCCGCACGCGTCTCGGATGATCGCCACCAGCGTCACCATCGTCTCCGCCGCGGCGGCGGACGGGGTCACGGAAAGGGCCAGCGTCGCGGGGGGGCCGAGCACGACGAGCTGACCACTGGTCGCCTGGACGAGCGGGATGAGCTTCCCCGTCACGGCGTCCTCCCCCGCCACCCCCGCCGTGACCGCCGCCGTCCCGCACGCGTCCGTCGTGTACGACCAGGAGATCGCCAGCGTGCCGTTCGCTGGAACGATCATCGGGACGGAGGGCGCGAGTGCCGACGGCGCCCCGAGTACCGCAGAATCGGATTCCGCCTCCATGATCGCCGTGGCCGTGACGCGCGCGCCCGTCTCGCCCGTGTTCCGCAGGATCATCGTCGCCGTCACGATGTCGCCCTGCACCGCTGGGAAGGGCGCCAGCGTGAGGCTCGCGATCGAGAGCCCCGCTGGGACCAGGACGGTCACGGACGGCGAGGCCGCTCCGGTGAGCGACACGGCCGCTCCGCTGTTGACGTCCTGCCCTGAGGCGCCCCCCAGGAACGTCAGAACGCCGGCACCGGAGGTCGAGTACGTCCAGGTGAACGTCGTGGCCGATCCCGGAGCCAGGCTCGGCAAGGTCGGGGGAGAAGGCGGCTGCATGGTCGCGGGCGGGCCGGACGAGCCGAGCGACGGCACGACATTCAAGGCCGCCGCGCCCCCTAAGTTGGTCACCGTGAGCGTCACCGTCAGCCACTCCCCCACCACCAGCCGCGTCGTGGACACCGCGACTGATGTCGCAAACGACGCGGGCAGCACCGCCGCAGTGCTCACCCCGGCCCAGGCATTCACCGGCGTCCCCCCGCACACGCTCCCGCTCGCCGTCGCGGTGAACGCGAGAGCCCCGACCCCGCTCACGGAATACGTCCAGGTGAAGGCTTGCATGACACCCACCGGCAGGAGGACGGGCCCGGCCGGCACCGGTCCCGCGCGTATCGAGCCGCTCCCGGGCGGTCCTTCAAGGAGAACCGAGACGCCCTGCAAATCCGACCCGCCCGTGTTCGTCACCGTCGCCGTCACGATGATCCATTGGCCCACGGAGGCTGCCGCGGGTGCGGCCATGGCGGCGGCCAGCGTGCCCGGCACCACGGAGATCGTCACGGTGCCGGCTGGCGACGGACCCGATGTGACCGGCGCGAGCGTGTTGGCGTCCGTGCCCGTCGCCGTGGCCGTGAACGCCACCGCACCGGGTGCGCTGCCGGTCGCGGTCCAGGTGAAGACCTGGAACTGGTGGCCCGCGATCGTCACCGCACCCCCCGGGCTCGGCCCGGCCGTCGGCGCGGCGCTCCCCGTCCCCGCTCCGAGCGGGTCCGCGACCGCCACGCCCGTCGCCATCGCCTGCCCCGTGTTGGACACCGTCACCACGAGCATGAACGGCTCCCCCACGCACGGCACCGTAACCGGCACCGCCCTCCCCGCCACCGTGAGCGCCGCCGGGGACTGGATGACCTCGGGATTCGAGGAAGCCAAGGTTCGGACGAGCTTCCCGGAGTTGGCATCCGTGCCGCTGGGGGTGGTCGAGAGGGTTACGGTCCCGGGGGAAACACCTGTGAACGTCCAGGTGAAGGTCATCGTCGCCCCTCCCGCCAGCGTCACCGGCAGCGACGGCATCGGTCCCGCCGTCTGCGTCGCCACTCCGCTCGGCGCCAAGCGGAACGGCGCAACATCAAGCCCGTTCAGATCGGCCTGGCCCGCGTTCGTCACCGTGAGCGTGACCAGAAACGTCTGCCCCACGTCGCGCGGACTCGGAAACGTCGCCAGCGCCGCCACCGGCGCCGCAGGCGTCTGGATCGTCACGGCGGCACCGTTCACCGTCGTGACCAACGTGTCCGCGCACGTCGTCCCACTCGCGCGCCCGTTGAACGTCACGAGCCCGCTTCCAGTGGCTGAATACGTCCACGAGAACACCACGGCACCGCCGGGCTCCAGCACAATCGGCCCCGCGGGTGTCGGGCCGGTCTTGAGCACGCCCGAACTTCCTGAGATCGGCGTGAGGGAAGGAAGGATCTCGCGGACGTCGGTCGCTCCCGTATTCGTCACGCTCAGCGTCAAGGTGTACCACTGCCCGACCGAGACGAGCGGCGGAGCCGAGAGCCATGACGCGAGCGCGCCGGGAGAGGACGCAACCTCCACCGTGCTCGAAACGATCAGCGTCGTTGAGACGTTGACGGCTGTGATCGTCGTCGTGAGCGTGAGCGGACCCGCCGCGGCGCCGGTGAACGTCCACGTGAACGTTCGGGTCGTGAGTCCCCGTATGCTCGCGGGCATCGGCGGCCATGGGCCGGCATCCGCCGCAAGGGTTCCGACTCCGCTCTGCAGAAACACCGTCGCCGTCACGCCGACGGCGAGATTGCTGGTGGTGTTGGTCAAAGAAACGCAGACCACGACGGATTGGCCCGCGCAAGGCCGCACGGGTATGATCGACATGGAGGCGGCCAATCCCGTCGGGCCGGCAGTGCAGGTGGTATCGGCAATGCCCGTCACGACGGCGGCGTAGTGCGAAGCGTCCGACCCGTCCACGAGACCCGAGC
>CAYHEI010000476.1:0-2932 GCA_964355385.1 uncultured bacterium
GCCCCCGGGCGGGGGGCCGGCCACTCCGTGTGGCCCCCCCCCGCCCCCGGGGCCGCCCCCCGGGGCCTCGAAATGTCCCTCCTGACCCTGCGCCGGATGGCCGACGGCGGGATGCGCGACCATCTCGGCGGAGGATTCCACCGGTACTCCGTGGACGACCACTGGCACGTGCCCCACTTCGAGAAGATGCTTTACGATCAGGCCCAGCTCGCCGCGGCGTATGTCGAGGCCCGGCAGGCCTCCGGCGACGAATCCCTGGCCGATGTCGCCCGGGGCACGCTCGACTACGTCCTGCGCGACCTGACCTCGCCGGAGGGCGCGTTTTACTGCGCGGAGGATGCCGACAGCCCCGTGGACGGCGCCCGGAAGGAAGGGGCCTTCTACGTGTGGACCAAGGGCGACATCGCGACGAACCTGAGCAAGGACGACGCGGCCCTCTTCGACGAGGCCTACGGCGTGAAACGCGACGGCAACGCGGGGGGAAGCGATCCGCGCGGCGAACTGGCCGGGGCGAACGTCCTGTTCGCCGCCTCGTCCCCGGCCAAACTCGCCGCGAAGCACGGGCTGGACAAGCCTGCCGTCGCCGACCGTCTCGCCCGGTGCCGGGCCGTTCTCTTCGCGGCCCGCGCGAAGCGGCCCCGCCCGCACCTGGATGACAAGGTGCTTTCGGCTTGGAATGGGCTGATGATCTCGGCGCGGGCGCGGGCCGCCGCGCCGCTCGACGAGCCGCGCCACCTGGACGCGGCCCGCCGCGCGGCCGGGTTCCTGCTCGACCACTTGAGGAAGCCCGACGGCGCGCTCCTGCGCCGCTGGCGGGATTCCGAGGCCGCCATTCCGGCCTTCCTCGAGGACTACGCCTTCGTCACGGCCGGCTTCCTGGATCTGTACGAGGCCGGGGGCGAACCGCGCTGGCTGGACGAAGCGGTCCGAATGCAGGAACTCCTCGACACCCTCTGCTGGGACTCGGCGGAGGGCGGGTACTTCTCCACCGACGGCCGGGACCCGTCGCTCCTGGCCCGGCGCCAGGATACGTACGACGGCGCGGAGCCTTCGGGCAATTCCGTGGTCGCGATGAACCTCCTCCGGCTCGCCCGCATGACCGACCGGAAGGACTTCGCGGACCGCGCCGCCCGCCAGCTCGCCTGGGGCGAAGCGCGGGCGCGCGGCATGCCGTACGCCGCGCCGCAGTTCCTCTCGGCGGTCTTGTTCGCCTCGGGGACCCGACAGGAGCTCGTGCTCGCGGGCGATCCCGCCTCGCCCGGCGTGGCGGCGTTGCGCCGGGTCGCGCGGACCGGCTTCCATCCCGACCTGACCATCCTGTACGCCGACGGCGGCGAGGGACAGCGCCGTCTCTCCGCCTGGTTGCCGTTCGTGGCGAACATGAAGCCGCTGAACGGCGCCGCCACGGCCTACCTCTGCGTCAACAAGACCTGCGATCTCCCCGTCACGGATCCCGCCGCCCTCGCCCGGTCGCTGGCGACCCCCGGCCGGTAGCGCCCTCCCGGGAGAGCTGGGAGAGCTGGGGACAGTCTTTGGATCATTGGATTCTCCTTTGTGGTGGACGCGTTCCGGATCTGCGGTCGAACGCGAGGGCGATCGGGGACGAAGGTGCCAAGGATGGACACCACCCCGCAACCAGCCGGTCGGCGCGCGGCAGGTTGCGGCCGCTGGCACGGCGGTATCTGCCTACTGCACCGTGACCCTGAAACACACGCACCCGCTGGTCATGACGCCGACGATCGGAATGGTCCAGCGCAGGTTCGTCACGCCGGTGGTCGCGGGTCCCGCGGCGGGGAGGGTGGCGTAGCCGGTCCCGCCGTCCGTCGAGTAGGCCGCCGTCGCGCCGCCGAACCCCGCCGATGCCCCACAGAAATGGTTGGACAGCACGTCGGGGAAGTACACCGTCCCATCCGGAATCGCGTCGTTGATGGTGAACACCGACGCGGAGGCCGTCGAGTAGTTGCTCCAGCAGATCTTGAACTGCACGATATCGCCCGACGCGCTCACTTGCAGGGGGGGCGTCTTGATCAGCTTCACGTCCGCGCCCACCACCTGCACGGTGGTCAGCCCCGTGATCGAGCCGTCCAGCGTGTCCATCGCGACGATGGATTGCAGTCCGAGCTGGGTCATCGTAACGTTGATGAACACCCGCACGCCGGCGTTGGCGCCCGTCCACGTGTAGTTGTAGCCGTCCATGGCCGCGTTCTCGATCCTCGCCGCGGAGTCCGTCGAGGTGAAGGACGAGATGCCGGTGTAGCTCGTCAGCGTGAATCCGGTGGACTGCACGACCACCACGGTCAGCCAGAAGCTCTGGCCGATGTAGACGACCGGGGGGGCGATGATGATGTAGTGCGTCCCCTGGTGCAGGAAGGGCGCGGTGTAGATCTTCTCCGTGAGCTGGCAGTGAATCTGGTGCATGACCGCGATCTGGCCGCCGCTGGAGGTCACCTTGTAATTGACCCGCCCCGGTGCCGCGGGCGTCGTCAGGGCCTTGAAGGCGACGCACGAATCCGAGGCGGGCGTGACGTACGAGGCCAGGACGCCGCCCACGCCGGCGTTGCCGGACGTCAGCGTCACCGTCGTGCCCTGTTTCGGACAGTACACGTCGAGCACCTCGATGTCGTGGTCGTTGGCAGCGCAGTCGTTCCCCGCCTCGGACTCCTGGAACCAGAATTCGTTGACGAGGTTCGGCGGCGTGACGGCGTGGACCACCGAGCCGCAGCCGTACCCGCTGTAGACGTCGCGCCCGTTGTACACCTGGATCGGCCCGCCCGACTTCAGCTTGACCTTGTACCAGGTGTATTGGTCCTGGATCAGCGTGTCGTAACCCGCGCCGTAGACGTGCGGGTTGAGCGCGGCGGACTGTCCCCCCGGCACGGTGTCCGTCGTCATCTGGACACAGTTCCCCGAGATTCCCAGGAGCTGGGTCGTC
>CAYHEI010000477.1:0-2921 GCA_964355385.1 uncultured bacterium
TGAACTGCTCGAGGAGGTACTTCCCGACGAATCCGGCGTAATAGGCGGTGCCGCACGAGACGATGAACATCTTCTTGACGCGCTTGAGCTCCTCGACGGAGAGGTTCATGTCCTTGAGGAGGATATTCTGCTTGTCCGGCGAGATGCGTCCCAGGAGCGTCTCGCGGATGACGCGGGGCTGCTCGTGGATTTCCTTGAGCATGAACGTCTCGAACCCGCCCTTCTCCGCGGCGTCCACGTTCCAGTCGATATGCTTGACCGCGTGCGCGACCGGCTTCCCGTCCAGCGTCGAGACGGCATGGCTGGAGGCCGTGAGGATGATGAGCTCGCCGTCGTTGAGGTACACGATCTCCCGCGTGCGGTTCAGGATCGCGGGGACGTCGCTCGCGATGAAGTTCTCGTCCTTCC
The DNA here is from genome assembly GCA_964355385.1 of uncultured bacterium. Taxonomy (GTDB): domain Bacteria; phylum Oederibacteriota; class CAKKQC01; order CAKKQC01; family CAKKQC01; genus CAYHEI01. The sequence goes on from CAYHEI010000477.1 coordinate 409, forward strand.
CGAGCCCGATGATCAGCGGACTGCCGAGGCGCGCCGCGACCAGGACGCCGGGCTCCTGCTTGCGGAGGATGCCCAGGGCGTAGGCGCCGGTGGCGCGCTTCAGGGCGCGGCGGGAGGCGTCCGCGAGGTCCTTGGCGCCTTGCTTGAACTCCTCCTCGATCAGGTGCGCGACGATCTCGGTGTCTGTGTCGGACTTGAAGACGTGGCCCTTGGCGGTCAGCTCGTGCTTGAGCTCCTGGTAGTTCTCGATGATGCCGTTGTGCACGACGGCGATGTCGCCGGTGCAGTCGCAATGCGGATGGGAGTTCCGCTCCGAGGGGACGCCGTGCGTGGCCCAGCGGGTGTGACCGACGCCGGTCTGTCCCTCGAAGGGAACGGCCTTGAGCGAGGCCACGAGTTCGGCCAGGCGTCCGACCGTGCGTCGGACTTCAAGCCGACCGTCATGGAGGACCGCGATGCCCGCGGAGTCGTATCCGCGGTATTCCAGCCGCGCCAGCCCGTCCAGGATGACGGGCGTCGCTTTCCCCTTGCCAACGTATCCGACAATGCCACACATGAAGCGCCTACATTACCACAATCAGAGAGGCAGTTGGACCGGTTGACCGCGACGGGCCGAGCGATACGCGGCGAGCGCCACCTCGACCGCGCGCAGGCCGTCTTCTCCTGTGACCGAGGGCGGGCGGTTCTCCCGCACGGCCTCGATGAAGTCCGCGACCAGCCCCGCGTCGGCGTTGTCCCCGAATCCTGAATGCCATGGACGCTCCGCGCCCCAGACCATGACCCGCTGCGCGAAGGCGTCCACCGTGATGACGCCGCGCTCGCCCCAGAGCTTGAGCGTCACGTCGCCCCAGGTGGGGAAGCCCTTGGTGCGCGACCAGGAGGCGTCCAGCGTCGCGATCGTGCCCCTCCGGAAACGCATCGAAAGCAGGCCGCAGTCGTCGCACTTGAGCTTGGGCCGCAGCAGCGTCCCGACCTCGGCGTAGACCTCGGCGACCTCGTCGTGAAGCATCCAGCGCAGCAGGTCCGCGACGTGGACGGTGTGGTCCATCGTGGCTCCGCCGCCGGACAGGCGGGGCTCCGCGAACCAGCCGCCCGGGAAGCTGCCGTGGTTGGTGGCGGCGACGGCCAGCACGCGGCCGATCGCGTCCTCGTGCAGCCGCCGGTGGGCCTGGACGACCGGGGTGCTGAAGCGCATCGGGAACGCCGTCGCCAGGAACACGCCCGCCTTCCGGCAGGCTTCCACCATCCGGCGGCCGTCGGCCATCGTCGTCGCCAGCGGCTTCTCGCAGACCACGTGGACGCGCGCCTGGGCGCAGGCCAGGACGTGCTCCGCGTGCCGGGCGTTCTCCGAGGCCACGGACACCGCATCCACGCCCTGCTGCAGCAGCTCGCGTGGCGTCCGGAACCACGGCATGCCGAACTGCTCCGCCATCTTCCGCCCGCGCGCGGCGTCGGAGTCCGCGACCCCCGCGAGCGTGACGCCCTCCATCCGCTTCGCGTTCCAGGCGTAGCTCCCCTGGTGGCCGTGCGCGAAGCTGATGAAGCCGAGCCGGACGGGACGGCTCATGACAAGTTGACCGCCTTCCTCGATCGCGCGGAGGAAGCCGCCGCGAGGCCGATCCGGATCGCCTCGTAGGCGTCCTCGCCGGTGACGGCCGGCTCGCTGCCGGCGCGGATCACCTCGATGAAGTGGCGGTCCTCGGCCTCGTAGGGGGAGAGCGCAAGCGGGCTTTCCGGCACCGCCACCGCCGGCCGGCCCTGCCGCGACGCCGCCCGCTGCACGGTGAGCGCCGCCGGGGAAGCGGAATCGTACTCGGCCATCCCCTTGCTGCCGGCGATCTCCACCCCGACCCGGAAGGGGAGGTCGTGCCCCCAGAAGCCCTCGACGTGCGCCAGGGGTCCCGCGGCCAGCCGAAGCAGCGTGAGCGTGTACGCCTGGGGGACGGGTTTCAGTCCGTAGCTGACGCGGGCATGAACCCGCTGGACGGGGCCGAACGTCCAGCGCAGCCAGTCGAAGTCGTGAATGACCAGATCGAGCAGGGGACCGCCGCTGCGGAGGAGGTTGGAGTACCAGTTTCCGTACCCTTGCGGGTACTTGCCCCCCCGCGACATCCGGATCACGCCCGTGGCGCCCAGCGTTCCGTCGCGGACCATCCGGCGCAAGGCGGCGAACTCCGGGAAGAAGCGCAGGACGTGGCCCACCATGAAGCGCACGCCGGCCCGGCGCACGCCCGCGAGCATCGCGTCCGCCTCGCGCAACGAGGCCGCGAGAGGCTTCTCGCAGAAGACGTGCAGGCCGGCGGCGGCCGCCTCCAGCACGACGGAGCGGTGCGCCACGGTGGGGACGCAGACCCACAGCGCGTCCGCGCGCGCGGTGCGGCGGGCCTCGCGCAGCAGATTCTCGGGGGTAAAGGCCGAGGGAGCATCGTAGAGCTTTTCCGCCAGGATCGGGGGCGGCGCACTTCGACTTTCACGCATGAACGGCTCTCGGCCGCGTGGTTTGGACTCGATCC
>CAYHEI010000478.1:0-2903 GCA_964355385.1 uncultured bacterium
CCTGCGCCTTCGCCGCCGCCACCGCTTCCGACGACTGGACGATCGTCGCGTCCAAGGGCAGTCGCGGCTCGTCGTCAGGCATGGGGGTACAATACAGGTATGGGATTCATCCACGCCACCTTGCACGTGACGAACCCGGCGAAGCGTCGCAACGGCGAAGACGTGACGGCCCTGGTCGACACGGGCGCCACGCTCAGCAAGCTGCCCGCAGACATGCTCAGGCGCCTTGGCGTCAAGGCGTACACGCGCCGGCCATTCCGGCTCGCCGACGGACGAATCGTGCATCGACCGGTCGGCACCGTGCTGGTGAAGATCGCCGGGCGGCTCGTTTCCACGGAGGTCTCGTTCGGGCGGCACGAGGAGCAGCCCCTGGTGGGGGTCACGCTGCTCGAGGCCGCCGGCCTCATCCCGGACCCGATCAGGCGGCGTCTCATCCCTTCCGACTTGCTAATGGTCTGATCTTCCGAAGTCGCGCGGCCAGGACCCGCCATTCCTCCGCGGGCAGGTCGGACAACTCGCCCACGACCGTCGCATTCCCTACTTCGCCGCCTGCCCGCGCCATTCGTCCGGAGGAATCATGGCGAGGTCGCCCGCGGAGGTGAAGCATCGGTGGAGCATGACCTGCGCGTCCCGCATCAGCTCCGCCGGGCTTCGCCGCTCGAGCAGCCAGGGAACTTCCCACCGCCAGGCGCCGGCGGCCCAGTCGAAGGCGTAAACGGAGCGACCATCCTGGCCGAAGACCACGGTGAAGATGATTACGTCGCAGTGAAACGGCTTCCCGAGGGGTTCGCCGGTCGCGGCTTCCCATAGACGCATTTCCCCGCCGAAGGAAGCCGTGAGCACGAATCTGTTGTCCGGACTGAGAACCGCGGCGGAGGGAAATCCATCGTGCTGCATGACTTTCCCTACGGGCCGGCCCGTCCCCGCGTCCCAGACTCTGACGGTCCGATCGTAGGCCGCGGTCAAGACGAGCGTGCCGTCGGCGCTGAACGAATCAACGCTCAGGTACGCGTCATGCCGCATCGGGGGAGCGACGAGTAAACCGGTCCGGGCGTCGTAGAGCCTGCACGTTTCCAGTCCGCCCAACATCACGCGGTTGCCATCGGGGCTGAAGCTCGCGTTCGTGCGGCTGTCTTGGACCGGCAAGGGCTTTCCCAGCGGCTTTCCATCGGCCGGATTCCAGAGCCTGGCCGTCAGGTCCGCGCCGACAGTCAGGACCTTGGCGCCGTCGAGGCTGAAGGCGGCGACCATGATCTTCCCGGGGTCCTGCGCAGCGATCACGGCGGCACCCGATTCCGCGTCCCATAACCAGGGGGTGCCGGCGGGTCCGGCAGCCGTGAGCCGTCTACCGTCCGGACTGAGCGCCAGGGCGGTGGGAGCTTCGGTGAATCGAATCATCTTCCCGACCGGTCGTCCGTTCGTTGCGTTCACGACATGCACGCTGTTGTCTCCCGCGGTCACCAGCAGCCATCTTCCGTCGAGGCTGAACGATGCGCTGGCCGGCCACGCGCCCAGAAGCGCCGGATCGCCGAGCGGCCCTCCGCGGACAAAATCGAGGAGTTGCAAGGCACCGTTTGAAGAAGCCACCAAGGCCACGCGCGAGCTTGCCGGACTGGCGGCGAGCGGATAGAATCCCGCGACCGAAAAGACCGTGGCGGTACCCCCATCATTTTCTACGCCGGCTTCCCAAAGACGGGCCGTCTTGTCCGCACCGCCCGTGATAATTGAACGACCATCGGGGCTGAAGGCGGCTCCCGTCACCCCTCCTTCGTGCACCATGACGGGCCCACTGGGTCTGCCGGTCTTGGCGTCCCAGACGCGGGCGGTGTTGTCCGAACTCGCCGTCAGGCACCGCCGGCCGTCCGGACTGAAAGCGCCCGCCTCAATCCAACCGCCGTGCCGCATCGGGCTCCCGACGGGGCTGCCGCTCTCCACCTCCCACAAGCGGGCGGTGCGATCCACACTTCCCGTCAGGACCAGTTTCCCGTTCGGACTGAACGCCACCCGGCGAACCTCGCTCTCGTGCCAAAAGACCTTCCCGGCCGGCTCGCCGGTGCGGGCGTTCCACAGCCGAGCCGTGTGGTCACCGCTCCCCGTCAAGACGTGGCGCCCGTCGGGACCGAACGCGCCGATCTCGACCCCTTGTTGATGGCGGATGATCTTCCCTATGGGCTTCCCCGTCGGGACGTCCCACAGCCTGGCCGTCTTGTCCGAGGAGGCGGTCAGCAATCGTTTCCCGTCCGGACTGAAGGCCACGCACCGGATGAACCCCGTGTGGACCATGTCCTTGCCGATACGTTCTCCCGAGACGCCATCCCACAGCGTGGCGACATACCGGCCGGCCATCGCCACATACGTGCCGTCCGGACTGAAGGAGATCGGCGCAGGATCATCCCCCGGCGCCGGGTATTCCATGGCCTTTCCAATGGGTTCACCCGTCCGGACATCCCACAACTGGGCCGACATGCGATTCCGGGTGACGACCCTTCCCCCGTCGGGACTGAAGGCTGCCCACCATATTCCTCCGCTCGCCCGCATGGGTTTCCCGAAGGGCGCGCCGGTCTTCACGTCCCAGAGTCTCGCGGTTCCGTCGTCACCTCCCGTGAGAACGCGCGCGCCGTCCGGACTGAACGCCACGAAGCGGACCCACCCCTGGTGTCGAAACACATGCCGTGGCTGGGCGATGCCGCGCAGATACGCCGCGGCGTTGAGGCGGGCCGCCGTCGTCGGCGCGATCCGATTCGATTCGGCATACGAAAGCGCCGCCAGCGCCTCGTTCCCTTCGCGAGCGAATTGGTGGCCGCGCAGCAGGTACGAGGCGGCCAGGCTTCTCGTCGCCGTCCGCTCCTTGCGGACGAGCTGGGCGCCGGCAACCGCGAGTGCGATGACGGCGACGCCGGCCA
>CAYHEI010000479.1:0-2900 GCA_964355385.1 uncultured bacterium
GTGGGTGTGGCTGTACGCCGCCGCCGCGGCGGTGGCGGGGCGGGGCGGGGCGGGTGCCGACGCCGAAACGTTCTTCGCGGGCGCGCGGGACGGCGACCGCGCCGCGCTGGACGCGGTCGCGACGGTGTGCGAGCACCTCGGGGTCGCCGTCGCGAATATCCATCTCATGCTCGATCTCGAACTCGCGCTGCTGTGCGGTGGGATGGCCCGCGCGGGCGACGCGCTGCTCGAGGGCGTACAGGCCGCCTTCCGGGCGCACTGCGTGGACTACTGCCAGCCCGGTCTCGAGATCAAGCTGGGGGCCTTGGGCGACGAGGCCGGCGTGCTGGGCGCCGCGGCTCTCGCGTTCGATCGGGCGGGAGCCGCGGCATGAAGCAGGACCTGCTCGCCCGGCTGCAGCACGGCACGCTGCTCGGCGACGGCGGATATCTGATCGGGCTGGAACGGCGCGGGTACGTCCGCAGCGGCTCGGACCAGGAGAAGGTCGGGACGGGCAAAGGCAGCGGGACCTTCACGCCCAAGGTCGCCATCGAACACCCCACCGCCCTTCGGGCGCTGCACGAGGAGTTCCTGCGCGCGGGCTCGCAGGTGCTCCAGGCGCTGACCTTCTTCGCGACGCGCGCCAAGTTGGATCGATCCGGGTACGGTACGGAAACCGAAGCGATCAACCGGGCCGCGGTCAAGATCGCGCGGGACGTCGCAGGGGAGCGAGCGCTGGTGGCGGGCTCGGTCTCGCGCACCCAGCTTTTCGAGCGCGAGGGTCCCGGCGCGGCGTCCCAGGTGCGCGACCTCTTGCGCGAGCAGATCGGCTTCCTCCAGGACGCCGGAGCGGACTTCCTCATCCTGGAGACCTTCTTCCGGGTGGACGAGATGCGCATCGCGCTGGCGGAGGGCAAGCGCACCGGGTTGCCCATGATGGCCACCATGAGCCTGCGGCCCACGGTCACGGAAACCACCGACGGTGTTCCCGTCGTCGAGTGCGCGCGCATCCTCGCGACGGAGGGCGCCGTCCTCGTCGGCCTCAACTGCGAGCAGGAGCCCGCGCGGATGCTCCCGATCCTGCGCGAGATGAGGAAGGGTCTCCCGGCCACGGCCCGGCTCGCCGCCCAACCCGCCGCCTTCCGCACCACCGACGCGAAGCCGTACTTCACCGGCCTGCCGGAGTTCCCCGATGCGATGGAAACGATTCAGGTGACCCGTGCCGCCTTCACCGAGTTCACGCGCGCCGCCAAGGCGGAAGGCGTCGCGTATCTCGGCGGCTGCTGCGGCTGCAACGCCGCCTACATCCGCGCACTGGCCCGCGGACTGCGCGACGCGCCCGCTCCGGAGACCTCCCCCCCGGCCTGAGCTTCCCCAACAGCTTCGCCCACCTGCTGGCAAAACGCCAAGATTCCTCCTTGTAAGCCACCGATGGCGGGACCATTGTTGAACCATGAAAGGCGAGACGGCTCACACCCCCGAGCGAGTTGACCGGTTGATCTTGCTGATTCGCGGACACCGCGTCATGCTCAGCACCCATCTCGCCGGACTCTACGGCGTTCACCCCAGGGCGCTTGTGCAAGCCGTGGATCGGAATCCCGATCGCTTCCCGCCCGACTTCATGTTTCGGCTGAATTGGCAGGAGTTTTTGAACTTGAAGTCACAATCTGTGACTTCAAGTTGGAGCCACGGCGGGCGTCGGAAGGCCCCCTACGCCTTCACTGAGCAGGGGTGGCGATGCTGTCTAGCGTTCTGAGGAGCCCTCAGGCGGTCGCCGCCAACATCGAGATCATGCGGGCCTTCGTCAAGCTCCGAGCACTCCTGGCCACGCACACCGATCTCGCGGCCAAGCTGGATGCCTTGGAGAAGAAATACGACTCCCAGTTCAAGGCCGTCTTTGATGCCATACGCGAACTGATGAATCCCCCCGCCCCCGTGCGCCGGCCCATCGGATTCCGGACATCGGGCGGGCCCGCATGACCAGGAGTTCCAATCGGAGGTGACCATGACGATTTCCCAAGCCCTCAGTTGGATGAAAACCCTCAAGGAGCGGCACCAGGAGTTGATCACGCTGCGCAACGCCAACGCCCACCGCGAGGAACGGCTGTTCGGCGAGAAACAGACGGTGAAGCGTGAGCCCGTCTACGACGTCAAGAAGCTCGACAAGCTCGTGAACCGGGTCGCGCTGGAGATCAGACGCCTTGACGAGGCGATCAAGGAGACCAACACCAAGACCGAGATTCCTGGGTTCAAGAAGGACGAAGAAGTCTTAGGTTCGGTGGAATGACCGTCGCATGACGCATGGGCGCGGCAGGGATGGGGCAGGATAGTCCGGGATGGCTGCGATCTCGCCGGACGATAAGCTCAACCGAGACTACCGGGCTCCTGGAAAGAGCACCCGACTCACCTTGTTGATGGTGGATCGTTGGTCAGACGGGCCTTGGCCCGTTGCTGGTTCCCATCGGTGAGTGGTTGGTTACTTACCCGCCTGCGACCTGTCCGCGCTCATCTCATGCGCGACGTGATGGATGATCGGGCTTCGAGAGTGAAGCTGCTAACATAGAAGTGGAGATCGTCCTTCCTCCCTCACCCCCTTGACACGCCCCTGACAATGAACGTGTGACAAGCTTACTTCCTCGTGCGGCCGCCGACTCGGTCTACCGGTACATCGAGCGGACGGCGATCCGGTCGGACGCGGGCGCGACCTGGGAGGTCCTGGGCTACGACAACGTGGTCCGCCGGGACCAGCTCAACGTGTTCAACGGGACCGCGGGGATCGCGCTGTTCCTCACCGAATACGGCGCGCTCGACCTGGCCCAGGACGCGTTGCGCTGGTGCGCGACATGCCCCGGGGACTGGGGCGACTCGCTCTGCTTCGGCCGCGGCGGCGTCGCGCTGGCCGGCCTCGCCCTGCACGCGAA
>CAYHEI010000480.1:0-2883 GCA_964355385.1 uncultured bacterium
CTGCGCCACCTTGACGTCAGGCGCCTTCGCGGGCGCGTTCGGATCGCCCGTGAACCACCGCTGGAAAGGGGCGAAGACGACGGCACGGGCGTATCCGAGTTCCCCGAGGTAGCGGCCCAGGTGTTCCAGCGTGCCCTCGTCGTCCGGCCGGGACTCCCCCATCGCCTTGAAGTACCCCGGCGGCCCCGCGTGACAGTGGCTCAGGATCACGCGGCGGGCTTCCGGGAAAGGAACATCGCGGCATGGCCGCGGCGGCTCCGCGCAAAGAGATCCTGCAGGACGAAGAGCGGCCGCCACCAGGCCCGCGCCGTGAGCGCGCCCGCGGCGCGCAGGGGACCGCTGCGGTCCCAGGGATTGAAGTACGACGAAGCGGCCGTCAGCGTGTCCCGCGGGGCGGAGCCCGACGCGGAGCCGGGTCGGAGGAAGGCGAGATACAGCCGTCGCAGCAGCCACATGACCGGGACGGTCACGTTCCAACGCTCCACCGGGGCCAGCCCCGCCCTTCCGAGCTTCATCTCGATCTCCTCCCAGCCGTACCGGCGATAGTGCCCGTAGAGTTCGTCATCCGCCCTCCACTCGGGCGGGTTCACCGGAACCAGCAGAACCAGGCAGCCCCCGGGCGCGAGCCGGGACGCGAGCGCGCCCAGCAGCGCCTCATCGTCCGACACGTGCTCCAGGACGTCCAGCATGAAAACGCTCCGGAACTCTCCGCCACCCACCGCGGCCAGGTCTCCCTCGACGCAGGCGATACCGGGGAAGGCGACGAGCCGTTCGCGAGCCAGCGCCGCGGCGGCGCGAGACGAATCCAGCGCCACCCCGCTCCAACCGCGCGCTCCGAGATGCGCCGCGAGCAACCCCGTCCCGCACCCGACTTCCAGGAAGGGACCCTGGAGACCGTGCCGCGCGATCCAGCGGTCCACGACGGCAAAGACGTACCGCCGCAAGGGCGGATAGTTCGGCACAAGTGAAAGTGTACCATTATAGTTTGTGAGCCCGCTCCTGTTCCTGCTCGTGTTCGGCGTCCTCCTGCGCGGGCTCGCTCCGTCGGTGACCGGCGACGACACGGGCGAGCTGGCCTGCGCCGCGCGCCTGCTGGACGTCACCCACCCGCCCGGCCACGGACTCTTCTGTCTCGTCGGGCGCCTCTTCCTCCTGCTCCCCGCCGGCGATCCGGCCTTCCGCGTCGCCCTCTTGACCGCCGCCTGCGGTGCCGCCGCGGTCGTGCTGCTCGCCTCCTCCGTCCGGACCTGGCTGGGCCGGTTCGGCGGGGGCGGGGCGATCGGGGCCGTCCTGGCCGCGCTCGCCGCGGCCTCGCTGCCGTCCTTCCTCCACCTGGCCACCGAGGGCGAGAAGTACGTCCCCCACCTCGCGCTCGCGCTGCTCGCCGTGCGAGCCTACGTCGCGGGGCGGGTGTCCCCCTTCCCGGTGGCCGCCGCCGTGGGAATGGCGCTCGCCCACCATCCGATGTCCCTCTTCCTGCTCCCGCTGCTCTGGCCCTGGCGGCGGGCGCTCGCGGTTCCCCGGGCCGCCTTTCTCGCGGCGGCGCTGCTCCTCGTGCCGTTCTCGGTGAAGGTCGTCTATCCGCCCCTGCGCGCCGAGGCGGCCGTCACCGACCGCGCGCTGTTCGACTGGGGCCGCCCGCGCACGGTCCGAGGGCTCGCGCGCTACCTGGCCGTCGTCCAGTACCGCGAGGTGTTCTCCTTCCGTCCCGGCGAGGCCGCCGCGCGCCTGGCGCCGCAGCTCGCGGCGTATGGGCGGGAGATCCCGTGGCCCGCGCTGCTCGCCGCCCTGCTCGGCGCGCCGCTCCTCCTGCGCGCCTTCCCCCCCGGGGGGGGACCCCTGCTCGCCGTGATCGGCCTGCACCTCGCGATGGCCGCGACGGACCGGGCGAACCCGCACCTCACGCCGCTCTTTCACGTGCTGCCGCAGTTCCTGATCCTCCTGTTCGCCGGTTCGTCGCTCCCGCTGCTCCCCTGCCTCCTCGGGCCCGCCCTGACGGTGGCGCTCCTCGTGTCGAGCGCCCGTCACGCCGCCGGCGCGATCCCGGCGGCCTCGAAGTCCCGCGACACGGCGGTGTGGGACTACAACCGCTCGCTCCTCGCCCTGGCTCCGCGGGACGCGGATCTCTTCGCCGGGACCGACCACGATCTCTTCCCGTTGCGCTACCTCCAAGGGACGCGGGCGCTGCGGCCCGACGTGCGGGTGCTGGATGTGCCCTTCCAGACCAAGCTGCCCCGCTACGCCGACTACCTGGCGCGCGCCGCGCCCGACCTCGCCGTGCTCCTCGCCCCGCGCCCTGTCGAAGGGCGCGACAATCCGTACGCCGTGCTCGACGCGCTGGTGCGCGCGCCCCGTGCCTGCCCGGTCTTCAGCGGCTACCTCGAATCCACCTGGCCCGGCGGGTTGCGCTTCCGGGGGCCGCTGGGATGGCCCCGCGCACGGTCGTGCGACCCGTCACCCGCGCCCGCGCGGACGGCCGCGCTCTGGCGGCGCTTGCCGCTGCGCGCGCTGCGGACGCCGGCCGCCCGGACGCCCCGGCAGCAGGCCATCCTGGGCGTGTACGACGCCGCGCTCTCGATCACCGTGCGCGAGGCCGTGCGCGCGCGCCGCGGGGACGCCGCCGCCGGTCTGCTTGCGTTCAAGCGCGCGGTACTGGGGGCGTACCCCGCCACATGGATCGAGTCGGGCGACCTGGCCGCCGCGCGCGGGGACGTCCTCGGCGCCAGCGCCGCGTACGAACGCGCGATCGCGCTCGCGCCGGAGCTGCTGGCGGGCTACGTCGCGCTCGGCCGCCTGCTCGAGGGCGCGCGCCACTGGGACGGCATGCGCGAGCTGCTCGCGCACGCGCGGGAGTACCGCGCGGCTCCCGGGCCGGACGCGCTG
>CAYHEI010000481.1:0-2881 GCA_964355385.1 uncultured bacterium
CTCACGAACGTGCTCACGCAGGTCTGCGTCGTCTCGGTGCTCGCCGCGGGCTCCAGCCTGGTGATCGTCGGGGGCGGCATCGACCTCTCCGTCGGATCGCTGCTCGCGCTCGGCGCGGCGCTCGCCGCGGGCGCGCTGAAGGCCGGCTGGCCCGTTCCGGCGGTGGTGCTCGCGGGCATCGCCGCCGCGGGGGCCTGCGGGGCGGTCAACGGCCTGCTCGTGGCGGGACTGCGCCTGCCTGCCTTCATCGCCACGCTCGGCATGATGGGCATCGCGCGGGGGCTCACCTACGTCTATATGGGCGGCGCGCCGCTCTACGGCTTTCCCGAGGGCTTCCGGCGCTTGGCGGAAGGCCGCCTCCTCGGGCTCCCCGCGCCGGTGTGGATCACGGCCGGCGTCTTCGCGGCCGCCCATCTTCTCGCGGCGCGCACGTCGTACGGCCGCGCGGTCTACGCGCTCGGCGGCAACGAGGAGGCGGCGCGACTCTCGGGTCTCCCCGTGCGCGCGCTCAAGATCTCGCTCTACGCCGCGAGCGGCGCCTGCGCGGGCCTCGCGGGTCTCCTGCTCGCGGCCCGGCTGGACTCCGCGGAGCCGCAGGCCGGCGACGGATACGAGCTGGACGCCATCGCGGCCGTGGTCATGGGCGGAGCGAGCCTCGCGGGCGGCACGGGCACCATGCTGGGATCGCTCCTCGGCGCCCTGATCATGGGCGTGGTGCGCAACGGCTTGAACCTCCTGAACGTGTCGTCGTATTGGCAGAAGGTCGCGATCGGCAGTATCATACTGCTCGCCGTTCTGGCGGACTCGCTGCGCTCGCTGCGCTCGCTGCGGAGCAGGCGGGAATCCACTTGAGCCCGGAGATGACATGAAACGAACGCTCGGAATCCTGATCGTCGCCGTCTTGTCCGCGCCCGCCGGCGCGTACCGCATCGCCGTGGTGCCCCCCGGGCTCATCAGTCCCTTTCACGTGCAGGTGGACCAGGGCGCCCAGGACGCGTGCCGGGAGCTGGGGATCGAACTCCTGCACCCCGCCCCCCCGCGCGAGACCGATTTCGCCGAGCAGGTCCGCATCGTCGAGGACCTGATCGCGCAGCGTGTGGACGCGATCAGCGTCTGCGCCATCGGCAACGAGGCGATCGTCCCGGCGGTGAAGCGGGCGAACGCCGCGGGCATCCCCTTCTTCATCCACAACTCCCTCGAGCCCCTGCCCGGCGGCGCCGTGGCGGCCTACATCGGCTACGATCAGCGCGAGGGCGGGCGGATGATGGGCCGCTACGCCGCGCGCATCTTGAAAAACCGCGGCAAGGTGCTGATCCTCGAGGGCGTCCCGGGCTACCACACGCGGGAGCGGACCACGGGCTTTCGGGAAGGGCTCCAGCTCGGCCGGAATCGGAGCATCGTGATCGCCGGGTCGCAGCCCGCGGACTGGGAACGTGGCAAGGCGATGGCGGTGACGGAGAACTTCCTGCAACGGGAGCCGGAGTTGAAGTTGGTCTTCGGCTGCAGCGACGAAATGGCCCTGGGCGCCGCGGCGGCGGCCAAGGCGCACGGACGCAAGGACATGTACTTCCTCGGCATCGACGGAAACCCCAACGCCATCGACGCCGTGCGGGCCGGCGACATGACCGCGACGCTGGGCGTGTATCCGCGTCGGATGGGCGTCGCGGCCGTGCGGGCGATCGTCACGCGTCTCAAGACCGGCAAAGGTCCGGCGCGGATCGCGACCCCCATGCTCGTCGTCACGGCCGCGAACGCCGGAGCGTACGCCTCCGCGAAGTGAAGCCCCGGGCTTCAGCCCGGGGTTCTGGGGTACAATGTCCGTCAACCGAATTCTTCGACAGGAGGATACGCATGAACCGGATCAAGATTCTCGCGGGCCTCGTCGCCGGGGCCGCCCTGGGCTTCGTCCTGGGCAGCTCGAACAGCTTCACCGCGCGCGCCTCCGACCTGGCGGGCTTCCAACCCGAGCGCGCGTTCACGGTCATCGGGACCGAGACCGAGAAGGTCAAGCGGTGGGAGCCGGGCACCCTGATCTGCTTCAAGGGCGAGAAGGTCAAGATCACGGTGATCAACAAGATCAAGTCGGATCCCGCGAGCCACGGGTTCACGATCGTGGAATACAACGTCAAGGAAGAGATCAAGCGGGGCGAGTCCAAGACCGTCGAGTTCACGGCCGACAAGGCCGGACTCTTCACGATCGTCTGCCACCAACATCCATAGCACGTCGGAGCCCAATTACTGCTTCTAAGCCACTGCACGCTCCCACCGCCGGAGGCAAAGGCCCGGCCAAGGCCTGCCCCCAACGGCGAGTCGCCGGAGGCGACAGCGCATTGAGTTCAGCGGGTCCCTCGACCCCCAACCGGCTCGCACGGGAAAAGAGCCCGTATCTGATTCAACACGCCCATAATCCCGTGGAGTGGCGGGCGTGGAACGACGAAACGCTCTCGGAGGCCGGACGGCTGGGTCGGCCCCTCTTCCTCTCGATCGGCTACTCGACCTGCCACTGGTGCCACGTCATGGCGCACGAGTCGTTCGAGAACACCGAGGTGGCGTCCTATCTCAACGCGCACTTCATCCCGGTCAAGGTCGACCGCGAGGAGCGGCCGGACGTGGACGCCCTCTACATGGAGTATGTGCAGGCGGCGACGGGACACGGCGGCTGGCCGCTGTCGGTCTTCCTGACCCCCGAGCTCAAACCGTTCTTCGGCGGCACCTACTTCCCGCCGGACGGCTTCCTCGCCTTGCTGCGCCAGACCGCCGAGCTCTGGGAGCGTTCGCCCGAACGCGTCCGGGAGTCCTCCGAGGAAGCGGCGCGCTTCCTGCGCGACCGTGTCGCACCGCCTCCGGCATTTTCCGTCACGCCCGTCACGGTTTCATCAAT
>CAYHEI010000482.1:0-2857 GCA_964355385.1 uncultured bacterium
GACGAAGCGGGCCGGCGCAGGCGCCGCTGCCGTGGATGGCAAGGTCTATGTCATAGTCGGCGACATTGGCAATCACTTCTGCGGGCAGCCTGCGCTGCCGCAGGCTGTCAAGACTGTCGAGGCATACGACACCAAGACGGATACGTGGACGACGTGCGCAGGAATGAACGTGGCTCGGGCCGATCTCGGAGCCGTCGCGGTTGGACGGACCATCTTCGCAATCGGCGGGCATGTTGCATCCGGGGTCCACCGCGTGTTCGACGACGTCGAGGCCTATGACACGGCAACGAACGCCTGGGGACGCAGGGCCTCGATGCCGACACCGCGGAACAACTTTGCGGTGGCGTATGCACGAGGCCGGATCTACGTCATGGGTGGGTTGGATAGCTGGTGGCCCATGCTGGATGTCGTCGAAGTCTACGACCCTTCGACTGACACGTGGACGACCGGCGCTCGCCTGCCCGTTCCGAACGGGTTCGTGGCGGGGGCTGCGATCGGGGACCGTATCTACGTTCTAGGCGGCGAGGCGGCGCCTGGGAACGTGCTCGTCGGAGTACCGGCATCGCAGCTTATCTCAGTGGGGGTTCGGCGAGTCGTGGAGCCGTTGCCCGCGGGCGGACCGGTGAGCTACGCCGTCACGGTGTGCAACACCGGCGGCAGTCCGCTCAGCAGTCTCGAGATCACCGACACGGTGCCGGCTGTCCTGGCCTCCGTGTCCACCGCGCAGCCCGCCGCCCTCGGCGTTCCGATCATCAAGACGACCGCTGCCGGAACCGTGTTCGCCTGGGGGCCGGCATCGTCGGAGCTGGCGGCTGGATCCTGCTTCACGATCACCCTGACCGGGTGGCTCGCCGAAGTGTGCTCGCCCGTGACGCTGGAGAACCGCGCCGGAGCGCGGGGGCGAACCGCATGCGAAACCGTCGAAGGGTACGGCCGCGAAGTTCTGGTGATCGTACCGGAATCCGTCCGCGTCGAAGCGCGGGCCGCCGTCTCGCCCGAGCATCCGGGGGTGGGCGACCAGATCAGCCGGCAGCTCATCGTGACGAACACGGGCCAGGCCTCGATCCGCGATCTCATCGTGGTGGACTTCCTGCCCGCGTCGCTGCTCGACGCGCTGACTCCTCCTCCCGCCGGATTCGGGGTGCCCGTCCTGACCCCGTTCCCGGGGGCCATGCGGTACGAGTGGTCGGCGCCCGCGCTGAATCTCCCGCCCGGCGGCAGCGTCACCTTTGTCGTCACGGGCCGCGGGGGAGCGGCCTGCGCGCCGGTGGCGATGGGCGGCCACCCGGCGGTGACGGCGTTGACCACGTGCGCGTCGGTGACCGTGGTGGCGCAAGGGCCGGACGCGGTGGTGGCGCCGTATGTCGCCGGCGGGTTCGTGTCGAACGCGCTGAGCGTGGAAGAGATTCCGCGCGGCCATCGGCTGACCTATCGCCTGGTCGCGGGAAACAGCGGCACGGCCACCTTCACCGGGCCGACGTTGACCGACCGGGTCGGCGCGGCGCTCGTGCACGTGACGACGGAACAGCCCGCGGGATTCGGCGCACCGGAGGTGTCCGTCCTGCCCGGCGGCGACGTGGAGCGGACCTGGACCGCGCCCGAGCTCGTGCTGCGGCCCGGGGAGGGCTTCACCGTCACGGTCACGGGCGAGCTGCCGGCCGCGTGCGAGGCGGATATCGTCCTCAACAACGGCGCGCGTCTGGAGGTGTCGGATGCCTGCGTGCGGCACGCGTACAACTCCGTGACGGCGACGTATACGGAATCCGCGCCCCCGCGCGGGCTGGACCTCGTCTTGCGCCGGACGCCCGCCACGCCCGTCCCGGAGGGGCCGGTCGCGTACACGCTGATCGTGACGAACCGGGGATCGGCGCCGGTGACGGGCGTGTCGGTGGTGGACACCCTTCCCGTGCGCGTTGCCCGCGTCGCGCACTCCGGATTCGACAACGGCACCAGCCAGGTGGCGGCCGGCGGCGTGGTCACCTGGACGAACGCCGATGCGCTCGCGCCCGGGGCCAGTGCCACGTTGCTGGTGGCGGGGACGTACCTGTGCGGTACGGGCGTCGCGCTCAATGCCGCCCGGGCGTTCGGCCGCGACGAGTGCGGACCGCTCGCGTCCGCGCCCCGCGAGGACCGCATCGATCCCCCCGGGCTGGCGGTGGCGGCCGGTCACGCCGCGCCCGTGGTCGCCGCCGCCGGGTCCGGAGAGGTGACCTTCCGGGTGGTGGTCACGAACACGGGGACGGCGACGTTGATGCAGCTGACCGTGTCGGACACGCTGCCCGCGGGATGCGAGCTGCGCGGCTGGCGAGGACCCGCCGGCATGCCGGCGACGCGCGCGGGGCGTGTCGTGACGTGGAGCGGTCCGGTGGCGATCCCGTCCGGCGGCAGCATCAGTCTGGAGGTGGACGGGACCGTCCCTTGCGGGACGGAGCCGTACCTCCACGCGGCGTGGGCGCAGGCCGTCTTCGCGTGCGAGACGCTGGTGGCCGGCGCGGCGGCCGACGCCGTCCAGGTGAATTGTCCGCCTCCACCTTCGTCTCCGCCTCCGCCCCCGTCTCCGCCTCCATCTCCGCCGCCGGCTCCACCTCCGCCCCCGGCTCCCTCCGTGGAGTGCGGGAAGGTGAAGCTCGTGGGGGGAATCCGCGGGTACGTGAATCCGAAGCGCGGGGAGCAGGCGACGATCCTGGTGCGCGCGTGCGAGAGCGGGGCGGTGTTCGTGCGGATCTTCGACGAGGCCGGCAGCCCGGTCGCGGAGTTCTCCGCGGCGGTGTCCGGAGGAAACGTGGAGACGTTCCAGTGGAACCCGCGCAACGCGCGGGGCGAAGAGGCGCCGCAGGGCATCTACCGGAGATCGGAA
>CAYHEI010000483.1:0-2849 GCA_964355385.1 uncultured bacterium
GCAGTTCCCGGCGCGCTTGAGATTCGCGCACTCGAGGACGAACGCGACGTCGAAGCGCTTGGGCGCGCCCCCGGGGCCGGTGTGGATCGCGCGCGCGCCCGGGAGGAACGCGTAGCGCTCGGGAACGCGATCCTCGTTGGCCATCCACACGCTCAGACCCAGATGGCGGCACACCCGGGCGAGGGCGAGCTGCGACCCGAGCGCGTCCCCGTCGGGGCGCTGATGGACGGTCAGGTACGCCGTGCGGGAGGAGCGCAGGACCCGGGCGACCGCCTCGAAGGGCAGGGAGACCTTCACGGGTGTCTCGCGCTCACGGGGTGCGCTCGTGCTTGAGCACGTTCAACAAGTCCGCGATGTGCTGGCTCTGCGCGAGGCCGGGATCGTAGGCGAACGCCAGGGCGGGGACGTGCTTGAGCCGTATCCGGCGCCGCAGCTCGCGGTGGATGAACCCGGCGGCGCTGTTGAGCCCCTCGATCAGGGCCGCGCGCGCGGGATCCACCAGGAGGGACGAGACGTGCGCGCGGGCGTGCGCGAGGTCCGCGGAAACGTCCACGCGGGTGATCGTGAAGTCGCGTTCATTGACGCGGGGATCGTGGACGTCCCGCCGGATGATCTCGTCGAGCTCCTCCCGCAGCAGGTCGGCCACGCGCAGCAAACGTCGGTTTGCCATTCTCCCGCCTCCCGCCCGGAACCACCGGGCCAGGCGTCATCTTAGAGGATTTCAGTTGAATAATCGAGCAATTGCAGGTCCGGGGAATCGCGCGCGGCTCCGGCGACCGCCTCGAGGGTCGCGTGCGCTTGCGCCGCGTCGGTGTTGACGGCGGCCACCGCGAGCGTCGCCCGCTGCCAGACGTCGCGGTGCGGGCCGACCTCCGCGGCGGACACGTTCCAGCCGCGCCGGATCCGCTCGAGCAGCGGGCGCAGCAGCGAGCGCTTGCCCTTGAGGCTGTGGCTGTCGGGGAAGAACAGCTCGAGGGTCAGGAGACCCACCACCATCAGAGGCGGAGCTTCTCCTGGACGAGCTGCTGGGTGAAGAGCTCGATGAGATCGCCGGGCTGAACGTCCTGGAACCCGTCGAGGAAGATGCCGCATTCGTATCCCTGCGCGACCTCGCGGACGTCCTCCTTGAACCGGCGCAGGGAGTTGAGCGCGCCCGTGTAGAGGACCTGCCCGCCGCGCGCGAGCCGGAGCTTCTCGCCGCGCACGGCCTTGCCCGAGACGATGAAGCACCCGGCGATGGGACCCCGCGGCGAGCGGAACACCTGACGGACCTCGACCCGGCCGAGCGGGACCTCCTCGACCTTCGGAGTCAGGAGTCCCTCCATCGCCTTCTTCAGCTCGTCCACGGCCTCGTAGATGATGGCGTACTGCCGGATCTCCACGTCTTCCCGCCGCGCGAGCGGCTCCGCCTGCGGCTCGACCGCGACGTGGAAGCCGATGATCACCGCGTCCGACGCCGCCGCGAGCGCGATGTCGGACGAGTTGATCGGCCCGACGCCCTGGTGGATGACGAGGAGCTTCACCTGCTCGTTCGCGAGCAGCGTGACCTGAGCGGTCAGGGCCTCGAGCGATCCCTGCACGTCGGCTTTCACGATCAGGCGCAGTTCCTTGACCTCGCCGGACTTGACGCTCTGGGACACGTCCTGCAGGGTGATGTGCCGGCGCAGCATCCGCTTGTTGCGCTCGATCGCCGAATACCGCTCGGCGGCCTCGCGCGCGTCCCGTTCGTCGCGCGCGGCGCGGAGAACGGCGCCCGGCTCGGTGACCTGGGACAACCCCAGCAGCTCCACGGGGGTGGCGGGCCCCGCTTCCGCGAGCGACTCCCCGCGGCTGCCGAGCATCGAGCGCACCCGGCCGTACGCGCTGCCGCACGTGACGATGTCGCCGATGCGCAGGGTGCCGTTCTGCACCAGCAGCGTCGCCACGGGGCCGCGCGACTTGTGGACGCGGGCCTCGAGCACGGTTCCCTCGGCCGGCGCGGTCGGATCCGCCCTGAGTTCGAGCAGCTCGGCTTCGAGCAGGAGCATCTCGAGGAGCTTGTCGAGCCCGGTCTTCTGGCGGGCCGACACCTCGACCATGATGGTCTTGCCGCCCCATTCCTCCGGGGCGAGATCGCGCGCCGCGAGCTCCTGCTTGACCCGTTGCGGGTTGGCCTCGGGCTTGTCCATCTTGTTGACCGCCACCACGATGGGCACTCCCGCCGCGCGCGCGTGGTCGATGGCCTCGATCGTCTGCGGCATCACCCCGTCGTCGGCGGCGACGACGAGCACCACCACGTCCGTCACCTTCGCGCCCCGGGCGCGCAGCGCGGTGAAGGCCTCGTGACCCGGGGTGTCGAGGAAGACGACGTCGCCCCGGCCGGCGAGCGAGACCCGGTAGGCGCCGATGTGCTGGGTGATCCCTCCCGCTTCGCCGCCGGCGACGTCGGTTTCGCGGATGGCGTCCAGCAGGCTGGTCTTCCCGTGGTCCACGTGCCCCATGATCGTGACGACGGGCGCGCGCGGCTGCATGTTGGCGGACGCCGGCGTGGCCGCGCCCTTGGCCGCCGAGACCCCGGCGGCGCGCTCGGTCACCTCGAACTGGAACTTCTCTCCGATCTTCCGCACCACGTCCACGCCCAGGCGCTGGTTGAGCGTCACCGGCAGTTTCTCTTGCAGGAGCGCCCGGATCATCTCGGACGAGCGCAGCTCGAGCGCTTTCGCCAGCTCCGCCAGCGTGACGGAGCCGGTGAACGCGTACGTGCGGCGCGGGGGCGGGGGGGGCGGAGGCGGCGGCGGCGGGGGGGGGGGGGGGGGGGGGGGCGGCTCCGCGGCGGCGGGTGAAGCCGCCGCCGCGGCGGCGGCCGTGGG
>CAYHEI010000484.1:0-1335 GCA_964355385.1 uncultured bacterium
TCGCCGACGCCGAGTTCGTCAGCAGCGTCCCCGTCTGCAGGAACGCCGCGGCCTCCCGAGCCCACAGCGCGCACAAGATCAGCGCCGCGCTGAGTCTCATTCAATCGCCAATTTCGTAATCTCGCGCTGGAGGTTGCCCGCCTGGTCCTCCACCTCGATCACCACGATGTACAGCCCCGCCGCACACACCACCCCGTTCTGGTTCCGCCCGTCCCACGTGAACGTCCCGCACTGGGACGTCGGGCAGTTGATCGCGTTCTTGCCCGTCGTCCCCAGCGGATTCGCCCCCTGCTGCGACGAGTCCACCACCTGCCCCACCACCGGGTCGAAGTGCCGCACCAGCTCGCCCGCCACGTTGTACACCTTCACCCGCAGGTTGAACACGTCCGCCGACTTCACCGAGTACACGATCCAGATCTTGTTCGCCGGATTCGCCAGGCTCCCCTCCGACACCGGGTTCGGCACCCCCGTCACGTCCGCGATCATCTCCAGCTTCCCGTGCGACACCGTCACCGCGGCCGTCGCCGTGGTCACCGAGCCGTCGCCCTGCGTCGACGTCACCGCGATCAGGTACACCCCGTTGTTCACGATCAGCCCGTCCGTCGGCAGCGCGCACACGTGCGTCGGGCTGCTCGGGCAGGTCCGCCCGTACCACCGCATCGTGCCCAGCACGTTGCCGTCCTTGTCCAGCATCACGATCTCGGCGAAGTGCGTGCCCTCCACGTTCGGCTCGAACGGATTCCCGTTGCCCGGGTTGCCGTCGCCCCGCACCTCGATCTTCGCCACCGGCTTGCCCACCTTCCCCGGCGCCAGCACCGCCACTTCCTCGCCCGCCGCGTTGAAGATCCTCGCCACCACCTCCGTCCGCTTCGCCCCGATCGTCACCCACGCGTTCGCCGTCACCGGCTTCCCGCTCTGCGCGTCCACCGACGTCACCACGATCTGGTACAGCCCGTTCCCCACGTACTCGCCCAGGTCGTTCTTCCCGTCCCACTGCAGCGAGTAGAACGTCCCGTCGGGCAGCTGCAAGGCGCCGCCCGGGTGATTGAAGATCATATTCAGGATCTCGTTGGTGCAGTTGTCCACCGACGCGTCGCCCGGCGAGAACGCCTGCGCCGGGTCCGAGATCCCCGCCCCCGTGCACGCGGCCGACGCCGAATACGACGTCACGGAGAGCCCGGTCGGCGCCACCCCCACCGGCACCGGGGCGTACGTGCGCACCAGCTCCCCCGCGGCGTTGTAGATCTTGATCGTCATCGTGATCGGCGGCGACACCGCGATGTCCGGCGTTGCGTGGATGACACCCGACGAGTACGTGTAGACCGTCGAGCACGG
>CAYHEI010000484.1:1435-2848 GCA_964355385.1 uncultured bacterium
TGCTCCGTCGGGAGCGTGTCCCAGATCGTCACGTTCTCGGCCGTCGCGTTCCCGTTGCTCGTCACGTCGATGAGGTACCGCATCGTGCTCCCCATCGTCGGCAGCGGGTTCATCGACCCCGTCGCCGTGTTGATCCAGCGCTTCGCCACCTCGATCCGCGGCACCGGGCCCTGCAGCGTGAAGACGTCCGGCACGGCCTGCACGTCCGCGCCCACGCCGCAGACGATCACCGGCCGCGCCGTCGGGCTCACCGCCACGTCGCCGTTGAAGCACGGGTCCGTGAACCCGTCGATCTTTACCGTCACCGACTCGCTCTCCACCAGGAGCAGCGGCCCGCTCAGCGCGCCCACGCGCACCGCCCCACCGGTCACCGTCATGGTGATCCCGGCGTCGGGCCAGTTGGGGCTCACCCAGACCGTCGCGCCGGGGAAGAAGCCCGCCGGCAGCGTGTCCCACAGCGAGAGGTTGATGATCGTCTGCGCCCCCATGTTCGTCACCACCAGCGTGTACGTCACCGCCTGGGCCGAACCCGGCGACGTCGGCGCGTGCGACGCCACGACGCTCACACTCGTCGTCGGCGCCGTCACCGTGTACGTGTCCAGCGCGCTCTGCGCCCCCGTCACCCCGCACAACACCCCCGCCGACGCCGTCGCGTAGTTGTCCACCACCCCGCCCAAGCAGCTCACCGTCCCCGTCACCGTGAACGTCTGCGCCACCCCCGGAGCCAGCGCCACCGCCTTCGTCCAGCTCACCACCTGCCCCGCCTGGCCGAACGCGTACCCGCCGGGCTCCGTCTGCGTCCCGCTGTACGTCACCAGCACCGGCAGCGTGTCCGTCACCGTCAGGCTCGTCAGCGTCTGCGTCCCCGTGTTCGTCACCACGATCCGGTACGTCACCGCCCCGTTCGGCACCGGCACCGCCGGCGTATGGCTCTTCACCACGCTCAGCGCCGCCACCGGCGGGTTCACCCCGAACACGAGACCCGCCGCGCTCAGTCCGCCCGCCCGCGCCAGCCCGCACGCCTCGTTCTGCGCGTCGTACCCCACCGCCGCCGCCTGGTTCCCCACCGGCGTCACCGCGCACACCAGCTGCACCCCGCCCGTGATCGTGAAGGTGTACGTCGCCCCCGGCGCCAGGTTCAGCCCCGCCGCCGTCCACACGAACCGCGTCCCGCTCGGCGCCACGTTCGTGATCGTAGGCCCGCCGAACGCCCCCGGCTGATCGGAACTCATGTAGCTGATCACCGCCGACACCGTGTCGCTCACGGTCAGGTTCGTCAGCGTGGCCGCCCCCGTGTTCGCCACCACGATCCGGTACGTCACCGCCCCGCCCGTCACCGGCACCGCCGGCAGGAAGGACTTGGACACCGTCAGGCCCTGCGCCGGCGGCGACACCGTCACCGTCGCCGCGGGC
>CAYHEI010000485.1:0-2844 GCA_964355385.1 uncultured bacterium
GTGTTCTCGAAGGTCCGTGCGGCAAAGGCCTGGGTGAAGGACCCGCAGTAGTTCTCGCTCTCGGTGTCCGAATCCGGGTACTGCACCCCATGAAACCGCCGCGCGGCCGTGGCGTACTCGGTGTACCAGACCGGCTTCGCCGCGTCCCGCTCCCGGCACCGGCCGACGAACGCAGCCGCCCGCAGCGGAGTGACCGCGGAGTTGCCGGACCGGTCGTCCCAGGTGTCCTCCCACGCGTGCGTGGCCCAGACGGCCAGCGCCTTCTCCGCGTCGGCGTCGAGCGCCCGGTCATAGACTCCGAAATTGTCCGCGCCGACATGGGTCAGCCCCGGCCCCACGATCCCGATCTCCCGGAATCCGTTCGCGTCCAGCGCGACCCGGACGCTCTTGACGAGCTCGTTGTAGGTCGGCGCCTTGATCCCGAAATAGTCCGGCTCGTTCGAGAGGTCGATGAAGTGCGGCCGGCACCCGTGCGCGTCGAGGTCCTTGAGCGTGGCGATCCACTCCCGCGTGAATCCCGGGACGTCGTGGAGTTGCCCATCCGCGCCCAGCATCGCTCCCGGAGGACTCCATTTCACGAACAGCCACTTGATGCCGAGCCGATCGGTGAGGCGCCGGAGTTCGACCAGATCCTCCCACGACGACCCGTCCTGCGCGATCCGGAGATGGGTGATGTTCAGCGCGGCGAACTCGGCGGCGGCCCGCTTGTTGTCGGCCCAGTGGTGCACGCCCCACCCGGCGATCGTGCCGGACACCTTCGCGAGGTCGTACACCGCAGGTCCGGCGGCACGGCGCGTGCCGGACGCCACCAGCGCGGCATCGTCGAACCGCGCGACCACGCCCGGGCCCACGACGAGGGTGAGCCCCGCGCGCAGGGACTCGGCGGGCGCCGGTGCCCGATACGCGAACCGCTTCCAGGCCCGGCCCACCCGCAGGCTCCACTGGGACTGCATCTTGTCGCCCGCCGCGTTCTGGAACTCGATCTTGACCGTCGCGGCCACGGCGTCACCCGACTCGGCGCGGGCCCAGACGGCGCCCTCGTAGTCCGCCCCCCCTGCCGCGCCGTCGGTGAACTGGTAGATCCCCTGCCCCCCGGCCTTCCCGTCGAGTTGCACGGCCGCCTTGCCGCCGCGCGCGCCATCGGCGACCCGGGCCACCTCGCCTTCCCCCCACGCCGACCAGCCCACGGGTACGCCGGCCCCCTCCGCCTCGAATCCCGGATTCCGGAGCAGGTTACCGGGCGCCGCGTGCGTGGTCATGGCGAGGGCCAGGCCGGCGACCGCGCCGGGCATCACCGCGGGGCACCGAGTTGTTCCGTCAACCAGCGGTCCGCATGCGGGGAGCCGACGAGGCGGTCGGCAAGCAACATCTTGCCGTCATCCTCCCACGGGAAGAGAGCGAGCACAACCTTGGCGCTGCCCGCGAGCCGGCCACGCGGCGGCCATGCGGTATCATGCCCCCATGGGCGGGGACGAGTACTTCGTGTCCGGACGATTCCGAGTCGGGTGCAACCGCTGGGCCTCGCACGCCGGCACGAACATGTGGCGGGACTGGCGTCCGGAGGTCGTCGCGGAGGATCTCGACCGGCTCGCCGCTGGAAACCGACCTCGCTTCCCGGCCGGGCGTGTTTCACGCGGCGGACGCGCCCGGCTGGCGCGCCGGCCGGAGCCTGCGCGGCGCCCCGCCCTCGCCCGACGCGATCATCGCGCCCAACGACGCGCGGCTCTTCGTCGCCACCGCCCGGTCTTGAGCCGCCGGCGGCGAGCCCCACTCCGCCGCGCCGTATGAATGACCCTACCGTGACTCCCAAGAAGGGGGTCGGACACTGGGGCCCCCGGCTGCCCGGCGTGGTGGACGCGCTCGGGAGCAGCTGGTACTACAACTGGGGACCACGACCCGCCGCGGGCGCGGAAGGCGTCAAGGCGCAATTCATCCCGATGATCTGGAGCGGGTCCTTCGCCACGGACGAGAACCTCGCGCACGTGAAGGCCGCGCGGTACTCCGCGCTGCTGGGCTTCAACGAGCCGGACGGCGCGGGCCAGGCCGACATGAGCGTCGCGGAGGCGATCGCGCTCTGGCCGCAACTCGAGGCGACCGGGCTGCGGCTGGGCAGCCCCGGCACCACCACCGGCGCGCGCTGGCTCGACGAGTTCATGACCCAAGCGCGCGCGAAGCACCTTCGCGTGGACTTCCTCTGCCTGCACTGGTACGGCGACATCACGAAGCCGGATCCCGTCGGCGACCTGCGCCGCTATCTGGAGGGCTACTGGGCGAAGTACCGGCTGCCGATCTGGCTGACGGAGTACTCGGGCGCGGATTTCGACTACCACCTCCGCAAGACGACCGAGGAGGACAACGCCCGGTTCGCGCGCGCCTCGATCGAGATGCTGGAGGTCTTGCCCTGCGTCGAACGGTACGCCTGGTTCGCCCCGCTTGTCTCGTCCCGCGACAAGTACTACCCCCATGTCGCGCTGTGCCAGCGGGACGGCACCTTCACCCCGATCGGCCTCGCCTGGCGCTCCGCCCCGCGCTGAGCGGGCCGCGTCAGCCCTTGCCGGACGAGGCGGGGTGCAGCAGGGCCTTGGCGAGGGTCCGGCGCATATAGCCGAAGGTCTCTTGCAGGGAGAGCTTCTTCGGGCAGACGTCGTGGCACGCCATCAGGCCCAGGCAGCCGAAGATCCCGTCGGGGGTCGCGACGATCTCGAAATACGCCCCCTCGCCGCGCGTGTCGCGCGGATCGAGCATGAACCGGGCGACCCGGTTCATGCCCGCCGGCCCCACGAAGTTCTCGTTCATGCCAACCGTCGCGCATCCCGCCAGGCCGCAGCCGCACTCGATGCACCG
>CAYHEI010000486.1:0-2822 GCA_964355385.1 uncultured bacterium
TACGTCGGCGTCACCGTGAACCCCACCGCCCGCGTGATCAACGTCGTCGCCGACAGGCAGGAGTTCAGCCCGATCACCCACGTGGTGTTCGACACCCAGGTGTTCGCGCAGACCTCCGCCACCGACCCCGAAATCGTAAACGTGTACGCCTGCCCGGGGGTGAACGTGAGCGCGGCGTTGCTCCAGTCATACCGCGTCCCCGTCGCCGCCACGTTGGTGATGGCCGGCGTCGCCCACCCGCTCGGCGCGTACGTCGTCGCCACCGTCACCGCCGTCGTCAGCGCCGGCAGCCCCACGAACACCGTGTCCGTCACGTCCACCCGCGTCAGCGTCGCCGACCCCGTGTTCGTCACGATGATCCGCCACGTCACCAGCGCGCCCTGGGAGAGCGCCGATCCCGTCACCGGGGTCTGCGTCTTCGTCACCGTCAGCCCCACGATCGCCGGGTTGACCACGCTCCCCACCGGCAACGACGCCACCCACAACGTCGATACCGTGCACCCGTTCCCCCCCATCACGTACGCCGTGTTGCTCACCACCGTCGGCACGCACACGTTCCCCACCTGCCCCGAAATCGTGAAGGTCATCGTGGTCGCCGGCGCCAGCGACAACGCGCTGCTGCTCAGCGTCCAGATCGTGCCGGAGGCGCCCTGCACGAACGTCCCCATCGGGAACCCCGGCGGGCCGTACGCCGTCGCCGACACCACCACCGGCGACACCGTGTCCACCAAGGTCAGCGTCGTCAGCGTCGCCACCCCCGTGTTCGTCACCACGATCCGGTACGTCACCGGCCCCCCGATCCCCAGCGCCGCCGGCGTCTGCGTCTTCGACACCGTGAAGCTCAAAAGGGCAGGCGTCGTCGTGAATGCCGGGGACATGTACAGCGTGGCCGTCGGCTGGCAGTTCAACGACGTGAGGAACGCCGTGTTGGTGATCGGCGTGTTCACGCACACCGCGTTGACAAACGCGCGCCAGCGGATCGAGACCGTCGTCCCCGGAGTCAGCGACGACCCCGACTGCTGCGCCCACAGCACGGAACCCGTGAACCCCGTCGACCACCCCGCCACCGGCCGCGTGTTGAGGCTCCCCGCCTCGTACGTCAGCCCGGCGGGAACGGTGTCGGTCAGCAGGAGATCGGTGGCCGGCGTCGAGCCCGTCGCGCTCACCGTCAGCACGAACTCCACCTCGTCCCCCGCCAGCGGCACCGTCTTGGTGAACCCCCGCGTCACGTTGAACCAGTCCTTCCATCCCGTCGTCGTGCAGTTGCCAGCAACCAACACGTACGCCGTCGCCGTCATCGTGCACGACAGGCACAGCGGCACCCCCGGATTCACGATCGGCACCCCGTACGCCGACGACGCCGTCGCCGTCGCCAGGTTCGTGATCAGCGTCCCCGACGCCGTCGCCGCCACCGCGGAACGCGGCGCAACCGCCAGCAGCAGCCCCGCCGCGAGCCCCAGCCCGGCCAGCGCGGCGCGCCGCGTCCCGCTACGCATGCATCCTCACAGCACCGACGCCCGGTAACACACGTACCCGCTGCGCCCCGGCCCCAGCACCGGCACGCTC
This sequence comes from uncultured bacterium, assembly GCA_964355385.1. Lineage (GTDB taxonomy): Bacteria > Oederibacteriota > CAKKQC01 > CAKKQC01 > CAKKQC01 > CAYHEI01. Next base: position 1,567 of record CAYHEI010000486.1, read on the forward strand.
CAGCGCGCCGCCACGGTCCGCCCCACGATCGGCGTGCCCGTCGTCCACAGCGTCCCGGCGTTGTACGAGTAGTCGGGCGGGTTGGGAATGGCCGATGGATCATCGACCCACTGCGTCCACCAGTCGACGAACCCCATGTTGTTCGGCGCAATGTCCCGGATCACGATGTTGAACGCGCTCACGTAGTCGCTCGAGTTCGAGAACGTGATGCAGAACGTCACGACACCCCCGGTGGCCTGGATCGTCGGCGTCGCCGTCTTGTTCAGCATCACCGTCGGGTTCGCCACCACCACCGTCGCCGTCACCCCGTACGTGATCACCCCCGTCACCAACTGCGGAATCCCCGCCGTCGTCGGATTCGCCGTCGCCGACGCCAGGTTCGTGATCAGCGTCCCCTCCGCCGTCATCGCCGACACCCGCGACGCCCCAAGGAGGGAGAGGAACGCTGCCGCCGCGAGCGAGAGCGAACGGCGCGAGCGCGCGCGCTGTGCGTGCGCGCTCGGCCGTGCCCACCCGGTGAGGTCGAGCCCAGCGTACATCACAAGATACTCGCCGCGTACGTCACGCACGCGCTCTTCCCCGGCCCCACGTACCCGAACGTCCACCGCAAATACCACGGCCCCGTCTGCCCCGCCGCCGGTGCACCCGCCACCATCCCCGGTACCGGGTTCGCCCCGTTCGACAAGGTCACCGACACCGGCGCCGGCGTCGACAGGTTGTAGTTCGGATACCCCCAGTTCGTCGGCGCCGATACGAACGCCATGTAGTTCGGAATCCGGTCCGTCAACGTCAGATTCCACACCGACGTGTTCGCCCCGTTGCTCACGCAAATCGAAAACACCACCGTCGCCCCCGATGACGCCATCGTCAGGTTCACGCGCTTCATGAACTCGAACCGCGCCGGCGGGATCACCGTCACGTACGCCGTCGAGTTGTACGACACCTCGTAGTTGTTCCCGCTCAACGGACCGTCCCACATCGTCGCCGATACGATGTTCGTCAGAATCGTCCCCACCGCCGTCGACGCCTGCGCCCCACCGCTCGAGAGCATGAGGAGCGCCGCGAGCGCGCCCGACACCCTCCGCCGTCCCGCCTTCTTCACCCGTGTGTTCGTCATGATGCCGCTCATCAATTCACGCTCGCCGCGTACGTGATGCACGCGCTCTTCCCGATCCCCAACACCCCCGGCAGCACCCAGCGCAGATAAAACGGCGCCGCTTGCCCGTTCGGCGCTTCCCCCGCCGTCCACGTCACCT
>CAYHEI010000487.1:0-2813 GCA_964355385.1 uncultured bacterium
TCTGGGGGGTTTGGGGGGGGGTGACCGGGATGGTGCTGATCGGCTACACCCTCGGGCGGACGTTCCCCGGACTGCTGGCCCACATCGACGTGGTGGTGATCGTCGTGATCGTGCTCTCCCTGCTGCCGGGCGTCATCGAGGTGCTGCGATCGCGCCGCACGCGGATCAGGTAGAGTAATCCGCATGTTCCCGGGTTGGACGCTTGGCTGGCTCGCCCTCGCGGCGATCACGCCGTTTTTCTGGTGCCTGCTGGGGCGCGACGCCGTGTTCATCGGCGACGCCTTGCACCATCACTACCCGGCGCAGGCGATCTTCTCCCGGCTCCTCGCCGCCGCCCCCGCGCGCCTTCCGCTGTGGAACCCCTGGCAGTACTGCGGCTCCCCGCTGCTGGCCGATCCGCAGTTCATGGCGCTCTACCCGCCGGCCTTGCTCTACCGCCTGCTGCCCTTCCCGCAGGCGTACGGAACCTTCTTGGCCTTCCACGCGCTGCTGGCGCTCACGGGGATGGCCGTCTTCCTGCGCGGGCGGGGCGCGAGCCCGGCCGCCGCGGGGCTCGGCGCGATCGGATTCGCCCTCGGCGCCGGCCCGGCCTGCCTCGCCGGCACGCCGCCGGTGCTTGCCGCGTTCTCGTGGCTGCCCTGGATCGCGTGCCTCGCCGCGCGTCTCGCGACGAGCGGCCGCGTGCGGGACGGAGCGGCGCTGGGTCTCGTGTTCGCCTGGCAGGCGCTCGCCGGGTATCCACAAGAGGTCCTGTACGGAGTGGTGCTCGCCGTGGTGCTCGTGCTCTTCATGCGCCCCGCGCGCGGGCCGGGGGTGGCGAGCGTGCTGGCCGCGCTCGGCGTGGCGCTGGCCGCGTCCGCCGCGGCGCTGATCCCGTTCGGGTCCTATCTCGCCGAGACCGCGCGCGGCGGGGCGCTGGCGTCCGCCGAAGCCGCGCTCGGCGCGGCCAAGCCCTGGGATCTGCTCTCGTTCGTGACTCCCTTCGCGACGCTGCCGGCCAGCCGGGAGACGTGGGTGGGCGTCGGGACGCAGTGGACGACGCTGCACGCTTGCGGCGCGCTCGCGCTGGTCCTGGCCGTGACCGCCGCCGTCCGCCTGCGCGGCCGCGGCGCCGCGGCGCCCGCGCTGACGCTCGCGGGGGTGGGAGCCGCGCTCGGCCTCGGGCCCTGGCTGCCCGGCGTGGGCGCGTTGCTGCTGTCGCTCCCGCCGCTCTCGTGGACCCGGCACGCCGGCTTGTGGCTCTGCCTGACGGAGTTCGGCGTGGCGTGGCTGGCCGCGGTCGGCGCCGACCTGGTGCGCAAGGAGGCCGGCACCCGGGTGGGGGCGCGCATCCAGGGCGTTTGGAGCGTGACGGCGGTGTTCCTCTGGACCCTGGGTGCTTCCTCCCTGCTGCTGCGGCACTGGACCGGCGTGCGCTGGGGGGACGCGGCGCAGGCCATGGCCATCCGCCTGTCCCAGCTCCTGCATCCGGCCGCCGTGCTCGCCGGCGCCCTCCTGATCCTCTGGCTGGTCCGCCGCCGGGAGATCGCGGTGGAGCGCGCGGTGCCGGTGCTCGCCGGGATCGCCTGGCTGGAAGCGGTGACCGTGCTGAACGCCCTGCAGCCGGTCGCGAGCGCCGCCGCGGCGTTCTCGCCGTCCGACACCGAGGCATTCTTCGCCACGCGTCCGGGCTGGTACCGCGTCGCGGTGGCGCCGCGCCATCAGCTCGTCACCGTCGAGGAGGGCGAGGGCCTGGACGGCGTGGCCCGGAATCTCCACGCGTCGCTCCGCTCGAGCCTGCCCGCCGCCGCGGGGCTTCTCGAAGCCGGCGGCTCCGGCCCCCTCGAACCCGCCCGGACCGCCGCGCTGCTGCGGCGCGCCGCTTGGGATCCGGCGCGCGCGGAGGTCATCCGCTCGCCGTACGATCCCCGGGCGGCGGAGGTCTTTCGCCTCCTCGGCGTGAGATACCTGATCAGCCGGTGGCCGGTCCGCGATGCGGCGCGCGCCGCCGCCTATCGCGGCCACGTGCGCGTGTACGAGGTCGCCGGCGGCCGGCCGGCCTGGATCGAGCCCGCGGGGGCGGGTTCCGCGCGCGCGGCCAGCCCCGCCGCGGGCGAGTGGGTGGTGTCGGCCGATCTCGCGCGGCCCGCGACGGTGGTGATCAGCGAAAGCTTCATGCGCGGCTGGCGCGTGGAGGGGGAGCCTGCGGTCGCGCTGGCGCCCGCGCATGGCGCACTGATCGGCCTGGCGCTGCCCGCGGGGAAGCACGCGGTGCGCCTGCGCTACCGGCCCGCGGCCGCGGTGTGGGGGGTGGGGGCCGGGATCGCCGCGCTCGCGCTGCTGCTCGCCGCCGGCTTCCTGCCCGCCCCCCGCGTCAGGCGCTGAGCGCTTCGAGTTTCTCGCGCAGCACGACGAGGTTTTCCACGTCCTCGCGGTTGTAGTGCAGCAGGCGCGCGAGCGCGTCCGTGTCGTCGGCGGCGACGTACCGGTCCCAGAGCCGCATCGCTTCCATCCCGTCCACGCCCTCGGTCGCGCGCGCGATGCCCAGCGTCCGCTCCACCTTCTTGAGCCCGCCGTAAAGGTTCAGCCGCCAGCAGTCGCGCATGAGGTCGCGGCAGGCGAACCGCCGCCGCAGGTCCACCCCGAGCGCCGCCCGGATGCGGGGGAGATCGAAGCTGTGGCCGTTGTACGTGTGCAGGAGCGCCGTTCCGTCCAGAAACTCCAGCACGCGTTCGGGCGTGATGTCGCGGCCCACGAGCTGGAGCAGGCCGCGGTCCGCGCGCAGAATGCCGACGATGGTGAGCCGGCCGTCGAACGCCGTCTCGATGTCCAGA
>CAYHEI010000488.1:0-2804 GCA_964355385.1 uncultured bacterium
GGGCTCTTCCGGGAGGGATCGCTCAGCGATCTCGTGGACGATCACGGCTACTGGGAACACCCATCCTTCCCCGGCGGCGACTGGGACCCGGGCAACTGGACCATCCGTAACGTGTCCCAGGTGGGCGCGAAAACGGGCGGGACGCTCGCGGACCTCGCCATGCGCCGCGTAGCGGGCAAGCCGTTCACCGTGAGCGAGTACAACATCCCCTCGCCCAACGACCATGCCGCGGAGGCCCTGCCGATGCTCGCCGCCTTCGCCGCCTTCCAGGACTGGGACGCGCTCTACGCCTACACCTACGTGGACTTCAGCCGCGAATGGGCCGCGGACCATCTCCTGCGCTACTTCGACTTCTGCGGGCACGCCGGGAAGCTCGTCTTCGCCCCGCTCGCCGCCCGCGCCTTCCGGTCGGGACTGGTCGCGCCGGGACGGACCCCGGTGACGCTCACGCTGCCGGGCGAGGCGGCGTCCTATCTCGCCGCGGGCAAGGGGAACGTCTGGGACCTCTGGGAGACGGGCGGCATGCCGCCGTCGGCCTCGGCCATGCGGCGGATGCAGGTGAAGCTCGCGCCGGGAGCCGGCGGCGTCCCCTCCGCGTCCGAGCGCGTCTCCCCTTCCGGAGCGAGCGCGAGCGACACGAACGAGCTCTTCTGGGACCCCGACTCGTCGCAGCCGTTGTTCGCGGTCTCCGCCCCCGCGTTCCGCATGCTCGCCGGCGCCGTGTCGGCGCGGAAGGTCCCGCTGGGCGACGTCACGCTGGAGTTCGGGAAGCTGGGCTTCGACTACGCCTGCTTCGCGCTCGTGGCGCTGGACGACCGGCCGGTGGCGGAGTCCCAGCGCCTGCTCGTGGCGCTCGCCTCCCGCGTCGAGAACCAGGGCATGACATGGAACGCCGACCGCTCCTCCGTGGGCCGCGGGTGGGGGAAGGGCCCCACCATCGCCGAGATCGTCCCCGCGACGCTCACGCTGCCGGGGACGGGCTGGAAGGCCGAGTCGCTGGACGGTTTCGGCGCCCCCGCCGCGACGCTTCCGGTCGAATCCTCCGGCGGCGCGACCCGCATTCGCCTCAACGACTCACACCCTTCGCTCTGGTACTCTCTCTCGCGCTGAAAGTCCCCGCCTCGGGCCCCTCGGGTGCCTCCTACAGGCTCAAGACCAGACGCATCCCATCCTCCACCCGCGCCATCAGGCGTGAAGGAATCGCCCGAACGCACTCGGTGAGAAACGACTTGTCGATCGTCAGGAGCTGGGAGAGGTTCACGACTGAATCCTTACGTAGACCCGATTCGCTCGCCCGACAGAGCACATTCCCCGGTGCCGCGGCGACCTTGTGATTCGTGGTCAAGGCTGCAACGACCACCGTCGCGATTCGACTGTCGTTGAAATCGTCGGACTGGACGATCAAGACCGGACGCCGGTCTCCCGGCCCAGAGCCCCGCGGTTCCGCCAGAGAGGCCCACCAGACCTCCCCGCGCCGGATCACCACTTCCTCGAGCCCGCAACGCTTCTGCGTTGCATGCGCGCCAGCGCCGGATCGATGTTGGAAGATTCGGAGCCGTACACGGCATCCAGGGCTTCCCGTACCCCCTCGCTCCGATGTGCCTTCACGAAGGCCTCGACGGCTTTGGCGTAGAGCCGGCTCCTCGAAATCCCCAGCCGCTTGCTCAGCCGTTCGGCCGTGTCGAACACATCGTCACTGAGAGAAATGGCCGTCTTCACGTGTAGAAGTATAACAAAGGTAATACCCGCCTTGCAACTCCCAGCGAGAGCAACGAAAGACGGCACAAGTCTATTTCGATGTTCCCGGAGAACGTCTATTCCATCCATGAGCCGCCTAATCTGATCTGCAGGCTGGGAGTTCACAGGATTGTTCCGTAGTCGAGCTTCTTGCTCTTTCGCTGTCGCGAAAAGCTCTGCAGTTCCGAGTCCGCGGAACTTGTGGCCATGTTCATCCAGCTTGCGGATGAGCTCATTGCAGGCCAACACCTCCGAGGCCTGCCGCCATTGAAGCGCGTAGATCAAGAAGACTCCCAGGGTCGCAATGAGCGCGCCAAACACTTGGCTGACGGTGCTGTAGAACCAGAAACATGCATCAGCGGACATTCAGACACCCAGATCGGAGAGCAGGGCTGCAGAACGGAATAGCGACGGCGTAACCATTAGCCCAAGTTCAGCAGTTGGGGGTCTGAATCGGCCAGTTTGCCCCGTCCTGGATTCGAATCGTCTTGTCCTGTCATCCGGTCTTTCGCTGAGAGGCATGTAGTCACGACTTTGCCTCTTGCATGTCGCTTGCGGGTGACGGGAAATGGAAGGAGCGATGTTCCTCAAGCGGCTGACGCGAGCGAAGGACGGGAAGCGACACCAGTACTGGGCTCTGGTGGAGTCGGTGCGCACCGTCCGTGGTCCACGGCATCGCGTGGTGTCGTATCTGGGCGAATTGCGCGCGAGCGAACACGCGGGATGGGCCGAGGTGCGACGACTGTTGGATCAGGCGGGGCCGGACACGCTGCCGTTGTTTCCCGAGAGCGAGCCGGTGCCCGAAGCGGTGCACGTGCATCTGCGGGGCGTGCGGGTCCATGGGACCCGGGAGTTCGGGGACGTGTGGCTGGGCTGGAACCTCTGGCAGATGCTCAAGCTCGACGAGTGTCTGAGCGGGTGTCTGCCCGGCGGGCGCGAAGACGTGCCGTGGTCGCTGATGGCGGCGGTGCTGACGCTGGCGCGGTTCTGCGAACCGGGCAGCGAGTTGGCAACGGCGGAGCGGTGGTATCCGCGGACGGCGCTCGCGGAGGTGCTGGGGATTCCGG
>CAYHEI010000489.1:0-2796 GCA_964355385.1 uncultured bacterium
GGCGAGCGCCTCGGCCACGTGCGCGCGCGGCGTCACGTCCGCGCGCAGGCCGCGCGCGGCGAGCGCGGCGGCGGTGCCCGGCCCGATGGCCGCGATCCGGGCGCGGGCCAGTGCGCGCGCGTCCAGGCCGGACCGGCCCAGCAGCGCGAGAAACGTCCCGACGCCGTTCGCGCTGGTGAACACCACCCAGCGGAATCCGCCCAGCCGCCGCCGGATCTCCGGCCAGCCGCGCGGGCGCGCGAGCGGAACGATCCGGATCGCCGGCGCTTCGATCACGTCCGCGCCCCGCTCCTCGAGCAGCCGGGCCAGAGCGCCGCCCTGCTCGCGCGGCCGCGCCACCACGACACGCAAGCCGCGAAGTGTCTCACCCCGTGTCCCCCCGCGGGGCCTGCCCCGCGTCCCCCCGCGGGGCGCGGACGGACGGCGTCCGAGGATCGCGCGCAGGCGTCCGACCGCGCCCACGACGATGACCACGGGGGGCGCGACCCGGACCTCCCCGCGCGCCGCATCGGCCAGCGAGAGGGAGCGCGTCGATTGCCCGGCCCAGGTGCCCCAGCGTACGACCGTGACCGGCGTCGCGGGGTCCATGCCGGCCCGCACCAGCCGCGCCGCGATCCGGGACAGCCGCTCCGCGCCCATCAGGATCACGAGGGTGCGGACCGCGTGGGCGAGCAGCGACCAGTCGGGCTCCGCGCCGTCTTCCGCGACGTGACCGGTGACGATCGCGACCGAGGAGGAGAGGCCGCGATGCGTGAGCGGAACGCCCGCCGCCGCGGGAGCCGCGAGCGCGGACGACACCCCGGGGACGATCTCGAACGGAATCCGCGCCCGCGCGAGCGCTTCGCCTTCCTCGCCGCCGCGGCCGAAGAGAAACGGATCCCCACCTTTCAAGCGCACCACCCGGCGTCCCGCGCGCGCGTGCCGGATCATTGCGCGCACGATGGCGCGCTGGCGCCGATCGGCCCCACCCCGTCCACCCCGCTTCCCGACGGCGACAATCAGCGCGCCCGGCCGGGCGATCTGGAGCACGTCCGGGTGCACGAGGCGGTCGTGCAGCACGACGTCGGCGGCGGCGAGCGCCTCCGCCGCGCGGCGCGTGAGCAACCCCGGATCGCCGGGTCCCGCCCCGGCGAGGATCACGCTTCCGCCTTTCACAGGCCGATCAATTCGGCGGCTCCGGATGCCAGCAAGCGCTCCCCCAGCCGGCGACCGAGCCCCACGGGATCCTCGGGGGCTCCCTCCTGGACGCCCTGCACGAACCGGACGCCGGCGGCTTCTCCGACGAATGCGAGCAGCCGGAGCCTCGGACCGTCCGCCGCGGCGTACGCCGCGATGGGGGTCCGGCAGCCGCCGCCCAGCGCCGCGAGCAGCGCGCGTTCCGCCGTCACCGCCCGGCCCGTGGCCGCGTCGTGAATCTTCTCCAGCAGCGCGAGCGTTCCCGGATCGTCCGCCCGCGCCTCCAGCCCCACCGCGCCCTGCCCCGGCGCGGGCAGGCAGGTCTCGAGCGACAGGACCTCGGTCACCGCCGCCTCCAGCCCCAGGCGGACCAGCCCCGCCCGGGCCAGGATCGTCCCGGCGGCCTCGCCGTCGCGGATCTTCCTGAGCCGGGTGTTCACGTTTCCCCGGATCGGCGCGTAGACGAGGCGCGGGTAGAGCCGCCGCAGCTGCGCGACCCGCCGCGGGCTGCCGGTCGCCACGACCGCCCCCGCCTCCAGCTCGTCGAGCGTCCGGCCGTCGCGCGAGCAGAACGCGTCGCGGACGTCGGCGCGCGGCAGCACCGCCGCCACGACCAGGCGCGCCGGGGCTTCCACCGGCAGATCCTTGAGGCTGTGCACGGCGACGTCGATCGTCCGCGCCAGGAGCGCCTCCTCGATCTCCTTCACGAAGATGCCCTGGCCGTCCGCCGGCGCGCCTTCCTGCGCCGTCCGGTCGCCCGTGGTCGCGATAACGACGCGCTCCACCGTGAGCCCGGGCGCGGCGGCGCTCAAAGCCACCGTGGTCAACTCGGCTTGCGCGAGCGCCAGCGGGCTGCCCCGCGTGCCCAAACGGAGGGTCACTTGAGCTGGAAGAGGCGGCGCAGCAGGTCGGCGGTGGCGGCTTCCCCATCGCTCCCCCGCGGCGCCTTGAGCGCGCTGATCGGACGGTGCAACAGCTTGGCGACCAGCGCCTGTGTCAGGTACTCGACCTGGCCGCGGGCCTCCAGCGGGAGCGCGCGCGCCTTGGCCAGGACTTCCTGCCGGCAGGCTTCACCGAAGGCCTGGAGGGAAACGATCACCGGCACCGCCGCGAGCGAGTCCAGCCACGCGCCCGTTCCCGCGACGGCCTCCGCGACGATCGCGCGCGCCGGCCCGAGCCACTGCTCCCGGCGCTTCACGTTCTCGTTGGCCGCGGCTTTCAGGTCGTCGAGATTGTAGAGGTAGGCGTTCTCGAGGCTCGCGACCGCGGGGTCCACGTTGCGGGGGACCGAGAGATCGATGAGGAACTGCGGGCTGGACTTGCGCGCGCGCAAGGCGCGCCCCACGTGGTCCCGCTCGATCACGTACCGGGCGGACGCCGTGGCCACGATCACGACGTCCGCCTCCGCGAGCCGCTCCCGGGCGTCGTCCAGCCCGAGGGCTTCCCCTTCGTACCGCGCCGCGAGGGCCTTCGCGCGCTCCAGGTGCCGTTCGCCCGCCACGAGCAGCCGCGGCGCGCCGCCGTCCATGAGGCTCTCGGCCACGAGCACGGCGGTTTCGCCCGTCCCGAGGAGGAGGACCGTGCGGCCCGCGAACCCGCCGAAGATCTTCTCCGCGAGAT
>CAYHEI010000490.1:0-1188 GCA_964355385.1 uncultured bacterium
GAAGGCCGATGCGGCGATCACCGCGGAGAGCGGGATCAGCGCGCTGACGGTGGCGATCGAGACGCGCCAGGACGCCACGTTGAAGCTGCTCGAGAAGGCGGGCTACGGCGGCCGGTTGCGCGCGCTCAGGCAGCGTTTCGACGGCGAATTGCGAGCCGCGAAGAAGGCCGACGCCGCCGAAGAGAAAGACCGCCAGCTCAAGCTCAACCAGCAGCTCAAGGCCGCCGGGGGCAACAGGACGAATTAGCGTCATGACGACCCGCCAGATCGAACGTCTTGCGGACATCTCGAAGGACATCGGGCTGGCGGGGTTTCTCGGAGGACTCGGGGATGCGGTCGTGAACGGCACTCGTCAAGGATTGGATTTCTACAGTATCGTTGCGGGTGTCGCGTGTCTCATGACCAGCGTGTGGCTTGGCAAGTTGGAAAGCGAGAATCAGCGGCGGGGCCGCGCCGGTTGAACGCCGGCCGGTCGGACGGAGCGAATTGACGCCCTCGATGGCACTAGGCTAGAGTAAATACATGATTGGGCCGGAAACGGTGATCTTCAGTGCAATCACGCTGGCACTGGTGTTCGTATTGGGCGGGGCCTTCCTCGCATGGACCAGCACCGGCCGGGGCCGTACCGCACGCAACGTCCACCGCTAGTCAGCTCTTTCCTGCCGAACTAGCCCGACCGCAGTTGCGCCGTCGGAGTAACTTGGAGCATGATTAGAGTCAGATGTTCTTCCGGTCCGTTGCCCTCCTCGGACTCCTCGGCCTTGTTTCAGCGATGGGGTGGGCTGGGGAGGACCTGAACGAGGTAATTTCCCAGGGAAAGACCGGAGCCGGTCTGAGTTGGCCGGCGTTCTGGTTGCGCGGTTTCGTTACGGAACGTTTCGCGGCCGAACTGAAGGGTTCGATCGAATCGGACGTGCAAGTGGCAATGGCAATGGCGCACTTGGGGTGGACCGCTTAGGAGACCATGGAAACAGCCATCTCATGATTCCGAGCGGGAGAGGGGAATCGAACCCCTAACGACCTGCTTGGAAGGCAGGCATTCTGCCATTGAATTACTCCCGCATGAAACCATCATAACGACCGCAAAGGCCTCGCGGGCCGCCCGCTGGGCGGTCCGCGAGGCGGCGCCCGCCGGGAGCGGGGCGGGCCGCGGGGGGGAGAGGCAACACCCAGCAATATATTTGGAGC
>CAYHEI010000490.1:1198-2792 GCA_964355385.1 uncultured bacterium
GGGGGGGGGGGCCGGCGTCGGCGACCCAGGCTGAGCCTGGGTCGCCGGCCTTGATGACATCGCAAGCCTATCTAATGAATGGCCAGGGTCGGAATTGAACCGACGACACCCGGTTTTTCAGACCGGTGCTCTACCAACTGAGCTACCTGGCCGGGAACGTGTGAATTATACCGTGTCGTCGAGGGGGCGCCCGAGGTCCTGATACAGCTTGCGGCGGATCGCCTTGTCGCGCGCGTGCTCCTCGCCGCCGTACCGGGCCACGTCGCGGGCCGCGGCGCGCGGCACGACGATGACGCCGTCGCCGTCGGCCACCACGACGTCGCCGGGCCGGACCGTGACGCCGCCGACGGCGACCGGCACGTCCATGGCGTCGAAGCGCAGCCGGGCTTGGACCATCTTCTGGGAGATAAAGGCGCTCCAGAACGGGATCTGCTGGAGGATCAGCTCGTCGGTGTCCCGCACGCCGCCGTTGCTGACGTAGCCGCGGGCGCCGGACTTGAAGCCGGCCAGGCTGTTGTTGGAGCCCATCAATCCAGCGTCCACGCCGCTCTGGTCGATCACGATGAAGTCGCCGGGGCGGATCTTCTCCATCCAGGGGTACGGGTTGACCTTGCCGTAGTACTCGCCGGACCACTTCATGTATTCATCAGGTTTCAAGTTTGGAACAGAACCGTCGTAGGGGAGGTAGCGGGCGGTCCGGGCGATCCCGAGGGCGCGGGTGCGGAAGAGCGGGCGGATCGCGGGCGACATGGAACCGACGTGATGCAGCATCATCGTATCCATGCCGTCCCGGACATCCGCCACGCGCATGTCGCGGAACAGCTCCAGCAGCTCCCGGTCCTCGCTTTCCGTCACGTCGCGGCATTGTATCATGGGGGTTGGAGGAGGGCTGACATGTCAGAAACGCTTTCGACGATGATGGCGCTGGGCACCACGGCGCCCGGCTTCAGCCTGCCCGACGCGGTGAGCGGGCGGACGATCACCCCGGAAACGTTCCGGGGCGGGAAGGCCTTGTTCATCGCCTTCACCTGCAACCACTGCCCTTATGCCAACGTAGGGGAGGCGGAGCTCGGAAAGATCGGACGCCAGTACGGCTCGCAGGGCGTCGGGATGGTGGCGATCAGCTCGAACGACGTGGGGCAGTACCCGGAGGACGGGCCGGCGGGCATGCGCGAGATGGCCAAGCGGGCGGGCTTCACCTTCCCGTACTGCCACGATGAGACGCAGGAGACCGCCAAGGCCTACGGCGCGGCGTGCACCCCGGACTATTTTCTCTTCGACGGCTCCTTGCGCCTCGTCTACCGAGGCCAGCTCGACGACGCCCGGCCGGGCAACGGCAAGGCGTCCGACGGGAAGCATCTGCGCGCCGCGCTGGATGCGCTCCTCGCGGGCCGGCCGGTTCCGCCGGAGCAGCGGCCGAGCTTGGGCTGCAACATCAAGTGGAAGCCGGGTAACGCTCCTGCGTATGTGTCCATCAAGCGGTGACTCCTCCTTGCTGACAATGCCGGCGGGGCGGGGGGCGCCCAGCCCCCCCCCGGGGGGGGGCGCCGGCCCGGGGCCCCGGGGGGGGGGGGGGGGTGGGGGTGGGGGGGGG
>CAYHEI010000491.1:0-2774 GCA_964355385.1 uncultured bacterium
GGCGGGGCCGGCGCAGTATTCACAAACCTTTCGGTTTGTGAATACTGCGGGCTAGCGCCGCCTTGGGGATCCGACGGCTCGCCCGGCGAGCCCGCGGTCAGTGGTGTGCTTGGGCGACCGGTACACCTCGTTCTCCGCCAGAACACAGGCGGGCACATACGCATCGGCCATCGCCTGCCGCATTTCCGGTGTCCAGCGCTCGCTCACCCACGGCCGCCGGTAGAGAATGATGTACGCGAACTCCTGACCACGGAGTCGCTCCAGGAACCTCGACTGATCCCACCGCCCCATCCGAGCCAATTGTGTCATTTCGAAGGGCTGGAACCCGATCGGTCGCCGTTGCAACGTCAGAAGGCCCATGTACTCGTCGGCGAGCACCGGCAGCGTCGTGCTCAACACCAGCGTCTCCAACTGACGCAGCTCGGCCGCAGAGGCGCGGCGCCCCATCAAACCGACCGCGAATTCGTCATGCGTCGTCCGCAGCAAGTGTCCGGTCTGCCCGATCAGGACCACGAACAGCACGACGCGCATCCCGGCAAGGCCCCACGCCTTGCGGCTCCAGGCGACCACCAGGCCGGTCGCCAGGCTCATCGCGGCGCAGAACTCCAAGAGGTAATTGACGTTCGAGCCGATCTTCCCAATCGTCAGAGCGGAGCACGCCGCGCCGACGGCGTACGGCGCCGCCAAAGGCCAGAGCGGGTTCCGCCGCGGCAAGAGGAAGAGCGCGACGCCCGAGGCGCAGAGCAACACCGGCGCGGTCTCGAGCAGGCGACCCAGGTTCCACGCCAGGCGGCGCGGGTCGAACTCATTCACGTTGGCCGTCACGATGTTGAAGTAGAAGCCGCCGTGCGTGAGCCCGTTGAGCAGCGCGAACCCGGCCAGCGAGGTTCCGCCGACCAGCGCGGCGAGCTGGAGCGCGCGCCGCCGGTCGCGAACGAAGAGCCAGGCGCAGGCCGCCAGCGGGGCGGCCAGCGCATAGGTCTGCCGCGTCGCGATGGCGCCGACAAGCAGGACGACCGCCGCGCGGAAACTCCAACGCCCGTCCGGCCGGTGGACCAGCAGCGCGAGCGCGCCCAGGCTGAGCGCCAGCGCCAGCAGATCGACGCGCAGCAGGCTCGACCAGTGCACCACGTAGGGCAGGGCGAGGAACAGCAGGCCGGTCGTCGCCGCGGCCAGGCGATCGCGCGTGTGCAGGTGCACCATCCATCCCAGCAAGGCCGCCGATATCCAAGCCCCGAGCGCCGAGAGCAACCGCCCGAAGAAGAATGACGGACCAAAGAGCTTCACGAACGGCGCCAGCAGCATCACGTACAGCGGTGGGTAGTTGGAAATCGTATACGGCGGGGAGGACAGCTCGGCGCGGTAGAGGGCGCCGCCTGCCGCCAGCCGCATCGCCTGGTCCAGGAGCGGCGCCTCGCCGTAGTCCAGCGGATAGCGATGCGTGAGCGCCAGCGCTTGGTAGCCGAGACACAGCAACGCGGCGCAGGAGAGGATCAGCACGAGCGCCGCAACCACCCACTGCTCCGCGGCCGGACCAACGGAGAGCCTGACGTCGCGCCTCACGTCAAGGCGGGGGGAGATGTGCTGCGAAGGTCCGGAACAGTCTTCCCCACCGCGTGCGCCGGGCACGGCGCGCGCGCCAGAAGCCGACGCAGCAGTACCAAAAGACGTCGTGGTAAAGGATCGAGGCGACGTACGACCACGGAGTGATGACGGTGCGCAGCAGGAGATGCTCGAAGCGCTTCAAGGGGCCCCAGTAGATCAGCTTCTGCCCGCGGCTGGCGAAGGTGTCGCCGGTCTTGAAGTGCCAGTTCACCTGCGAGACGTCCTCGCCCACGACCTCGATTTCCCGGGGGTCCCCCACCCCCAGCCCGTCCTCGTGCGCGAGACGGATGAACTCGATCGAGAGCGGATCGAAGCCCATCAGCTTCGCCGCGATCGCGTCGATGGCCACCTGGTCCCCGCTCGCCAGCAGCACGTCCTTCTCGTGCCACCGCATCGCGCGCGGGCCCGCCCCCTCCCCCGCGAACGTGCCATCCATGACCGCGAAGAGGCCCGGGTGAATCTCCCGTTGAATGGCGAGCAGATCCACCAGGGTTTCGTGGATCCGCGCGTGCGTCCAGTGCCGCCGCTCGAACAGAAGCCCGCCGAACGCGTTCTTCATGGCCCCGGTCACGGTCGTGAACACGTGCGTCTTGACGGTGGGCAGGTGGACGATGCTCGCGCCGATCAGCCGCTTGGGAATGCGCAGCCCTTCGGGGAAGATCTCCCCGAGCACGCGCAGACGGGCCTTGGGCGTGAAGCGCACCCAGGCTTCCGCGGGCTCGTACAGATGGACGTTGGCGAGGCCGTACCGGTCGGTCACCAGCTTGTGCCGGTTGAGCCGCTCGCCGAGCCGGGCGGACACGACCACGGTGCGGTTGTGCGCGGCGACGAGCGCCTCCCGCGAGTGTCCGGCGTCGAGCAGCGCCTGAATGACGCCCGCGAGCTGCCAGGGCGTCGTGGAGCAGGCGGGATACCAGAAGTGCCAGGAGATGTTGATCTTGAGGAGGACCGGCGGACCCTGCGGCAGCGCCGCCCGGAACCCCGCGAGTCTCATCACGCGCGCCACGTCCGCCAGGACGGTCTCCGGCGCCGTGCGCACGACCGCCACGCGCGCCCGATTCACGGACCGATCATCCGGCGGCGACGGCGAGAACGGCGGCAGCCCACAGGACGAGGTTCACCAGCAGCGGGGTGTCGCGGAACAGGAGCCGTTCCGGGTCCCCTCCCTC
>CAYHEI010000492.1:0-2773 GCA_964355385.1 uncultured bacterium
TGACTGTCACCATCTCGGTGACGCTCACATAGAGACACAGGACTACTATTTTGAAGGAGTTGTAAGGGAACTTAATTATGTAAGAGCTGAATGTGAAAGCCTCGCAGCACAGCTAGCAGAAATCAAATGACCTCCGAATTCGACTCCCTCGAAGAGATCGTCGGCGAAGCCCTCGCCCACGCTCGCAACGAACGCCGGCTTAAGGCCGCCGCAACCATCCGCGGGTACGTCGCCACGCCGGGGGGCGGGAAGGTGACGGGGTTGGTGGCGCGATCCACCCGGCAGCGGTGGCGCGCGAACAGGTCGCGCGCCGGCTCGTGGTGCACCAGCAGGCCGACGCGTTCCAGCACCTCCAGGGACGCCTCGTGCGTGCGCGCGACCTGCTCGGGTTCGAGCAGGGCGGCCGGATTCACCGTGCGGGCACCCGGTTCCACTGCGGCAGCAGGATCACCCCCGCCGCCGCGAGCGCGATCCCCAGGCAGGTGAAGATCGGGCTCCAGATATCCGCGCCGTGCGCGAGAAAGGCGCCGATCCACCCCGGCATCGACACGCCGACGATCTGGCCGAGCGAGCCGAACCCGTTGACGAGGCCGCTCGCGGTGGAGGCGCCACGCTTCCCGCCGAAGTCGATCGCGGCGGTGCCGGAGACCAGCGAGTCGGGGATGTAGACCAGGAAACCGATCAGGAACAGCCCGCAGCCCACCGCCGCGCGGGAAGCGGGCAGGTGGGGGAAGGCGATCATGCAGGCCGCCAGAAGGAAGAGCGCGAGGATGGACGCCGGCATGCGCTTGGACGCGAAGAGGCGATCGGAAATCACGCCGCCGGCCAGCGTGCCCAGCGGCCCCGCCAGATCGAACATGCTGCCCAGCACGCCCGAGGCGGCGGTGCCGGTGCCCAGCCGCGCGTTGACGAAGACCGGCGCCCAGAAGAGGATCAGGTACCGGGTCGGCTTGATGAGCATGTAGACGCCCGCGAGCAGCCAGACCATCCGGTTCCGCAGCACCTCCCCGAACGCCTGGCGGGATGTCCGGGAAGCGGCGACGGCCTCGTCGTGGAACGTCTCGATGGAGGGCAGGCCGGCATCTTCCGGCCGGTTGCGCTGGAGGAGGAAGAAGATCAGCCAGATGACCGCCAGGGCGCCGGCGGGCACGAAGAACGCCCAGCGCCAGCCGAACCACTGCGCCGCGTACCCGGCGACCGCCGACGCGATGAAGCCGCCGAACGCGTAGTTCGTGCACCAGAAGCCCATGACGCCGCCGCGCTCGCGGCGCGAGAAGAATTCGCCCAGGTTCTTGGCCAGCGGCGCCCAGCCGCTCGACTGGAACCAGCCTTGGAGCGCCAGCAACACGGTGAGCGCCGTCACGGTGCCCGACCAGCCCATCAGGAGGGCCACCGCGACGGACCCCGCCATGCCCAGCAAAATGACCGCGCGCGTTCCCGCCCGGTCGCCGAGGGTCCCCCAGAAGAACTGTCCGAGCGCGTAGGCCAGCGAGTACGCGGAGTCCATCCACGACATCTGGCCGGTGGTGAGTCCCAGGACCTCCGGCTTCTTCAGCTCGACCTTGGCGACCGAGAAGGCCTTTCGGGTCAGGTAGAACCCCGCGTACGCGAGCCACGTCACGCCGAAGATGCGCCGCCGCCAGTGACGATATCGAGCCTGCAGGCTTGGCGCAAGGCGAGCCCTGAGCCTGGTCGAAGGGGTCATGCGGCCGGAGTCATGTGCGCGACGGCCTCAAGGGGTTCACGGCTGCCCCGATTATCCGCGCCCGGACGCGCCGATTCAACCGGAGATTTCGCGGGGTGCTACGATCACGGGCATGAAGGAGCGGACGGAGATCGTGATCGTCGGCGGCGGCATCGTCGGCGTGAACATCGCCTGGCACCTGGCGAAACTGGGCCGCGCGGACGTCGTGCTGCTCGAGAAGGGCGAGATCGCGAGCGGCGAATCCTCCCATGCCGCGGGGCTGGTGACGCAGTTCGCCACCTCGCAGACCATGCTGAAGTGGCGGATGTACAGTGTCGAGCTGTACAGCGGGCTGGGCCTGTTCGAGCACGTCGGCGGCCTGCGCGTCGCCTCTTCGCCCGAGCAGTTCCAGGAGCTGAAGCGGAGCGTGAGCCGCGCGCGGGCCCTGGGGCTCGAGTGCGGGATCATCACGCCGGCGGAGGCGGTCCGGATCATGCCGCAGATCAGCGGGAAGGATCTCTACGGCGCCGTGCACCTGCCGCGCGACGGCCAGCTCGACCCGTACACGACGACCACCACCATGGCGCGGCTCGCGCGGGAGCTGGGAGTCGAGATCCGGACCAACGAGCGCGTGACGGGGATCGAGCGTTCCCCCGATGGCGGGATCCGGCGCGTGCTGACGGAGCGGGGGGCGATCGAAACCGGCACCGTGATCAACGCAGCCGGGATGTGGGCGCCGCGCGTCGCGGCGATGGCGGGCGCACGGATCCCCACCACGCCCGTGGATCACCAGCACATCGCCCTCCGGCCCGTCCCCGGGCGGGAGTTCGGCAAGGACTTCCCCTGCCTGCGCGATCCCGACAACCTCGTCTACATGCGCCAGGAGCAGGGCGGGCTCGTGATCGGCGGCTACGAGGGGAACCCGCTCGCACGCTGGATCGACGGGGCGCCGTGGGAGCACGGCGGCACGACGCTCCCCGGCGACCTCGAGCGGTTCGAGCCCTTGATCGCGGGCGCGATCCGGCGTATTCCCTTCCTGGACCAGGCCGGCGTCATCACGCTGGTCTGCCACCCCGGCGCGTACACGCC
>CAYHEI010000493.1:0-2773 GCA_964355385.1 uncultured bacterium
GATCTCCGGCGTCGAGCTCACGCTGCGGATGCTCTACAACCCGGCGATGGAGACCGCGCTCTTCATGGTGCCCGGCGTGATGTGCATGCTCCTCACGCTCCTCACGATGATCCTCACGAGCACGTCGATCGCGCGGGAGAAGGAGATGGGGACGTTCGAAACCCTGATCGCCGCGCCCATCGAGAAGTGGGAGATCCTGCTCGGCAAGACGCTGCCGTACGTCGTGCTGGGGATGCTGGACGTCCCGCTCATCCTCGCGGTCGCGGTGGTCCTGTTCGGCGTTCCCGTGCGCGGGCCGCTCTGGATGCTGGCGCTCGGCAACCTCGCCTACGTGTGCACGATGGTGGGCGTCGGCACGCTCGTGTCCACTGTGACGAAGCGCCAGCAGCAGGCCATGATGGCGACGTTCCTCGTGCTGTTTCCCTCCCAGATGCTCTCCGGCGTCTTCTACCCGCTCGACAACATGCCCTGGGTGATCCGCTGGGTGACGTACTTCAACCCGTTGCGCTACGAGGTGACCCTGCTCCGGAACGTGATGCTCAAAGGCGGGGATCCCGGGGTGTTCTGGACGTGCATGGCGGCGCTGACGGCGCTCGGCGCGGCGTCCGTGTGGTACAGCTTCCGCCGGTTCTCGCAAACGCTCAACTGAATGCCCTAGAATACAAGCCCCATGCCCATGACGATGACCGAAAAGATCCTGGCGGCGCACTGTGGCAAGCAGGCCGTGGCGCCGGGTGACTTCATCATGGCGGACGTGGACCTGTGCATGGGCAACGACATCACGGCGCCGCTCGCCATCAAGGAGCTCGAGACCTGGGGCTTGCCCGTCTGGAACAAGGACAAGATCGCCCTGGTGCCGTCGCATTACGCGCCCGCCAAGGACATCAAGTCCGCCAACATGGTCAAGATCATGCGGGAGTTCTCGCGCGCCCACGGCATCACCCACTTCTTCGAGATCGGCGCGTCGGGGATCGAGCACATCTTGCTCCCGCAGAAGGGGCTGACGGTGCCGGGCGAGGTGATGATCGGGGCGGACTCGCACTCGTGCACCTACGGCGGGCTCGGCCTGTTCTCGACGGGCGTGGGGTCCACGGACCTCGCGGCCGTCATGGCGACCGGGCAGATCTGGCTCAAGGTGCCGGAATCCATGAAGTTCGTCTACTTCGGCGCGCCCTCGAAGTGGGTGACGTCCAAGGACATGATCCTGCAGGTCATCGGCCTCATCAGCGTCGAGGGGGCGAACTACCGGGCGATGGAGCATACGGGCGAGGCGATCAAGCACCTCTCCGTGGACGCGCGCCTCACCCTGTGCAACATGGCCATCGAGGCGGGGGCCAAGAACGGCATCTGCGAGGTGGACGACGTGACGCTCGAGTACGTCAAGAAGCGGAGCACGAAGCCGTACACGGTCGTGCGCAGCGATCCCGACGCGACGTACGTCAAGACCGTCGAGATCGACGTCTCCAAGCTCGAGCCGCTCGTGGCCTGCCATCCGTCGCCCGACAACGTGAAGCCGGTGCGCGCGTTGCACGGGTTCCGCGTGGACCAGGTGTTCATCGGGTCGTGCACGAACGGGCGGATCGAGGATCTCCGGATCGCCGCCGGGATCATGAAGGGGCGCAAGGTGCATTCCGATCTGCGCGTCATCGTCATTCCCGCGACTCCGGAGGTGTACAAGGACGCGCTGCGCGAGGGGCTGATCGAGATTTTCATGGACGCCGGCTGTACGGTGAACACCTCCACCTGCGGCCCGTGCCTGGGCGGGCACACCGGGGTGCTCGGCGACGGCGAGCGCTGCCTGTCCACGAGCAACCGGAACTTTCTCGGGCGGATGGGGTCCACGAAGTCCGAGGTGTACCTCGCGAGCCCGGCGGTGGCGGCCGCGACGGCCGTGCTCGGGTCGATCGCGCATCCCGACGACGTCGTCAGCGCCAAGGTCCCGGCGGGGGTGCGCTGATGGAGGCGAGCGTGAGCGAGCCGACCGCGGAGCCCCGAGCTGTGCTTGGGGCGGAGCGGCCTTGTGAACAAGGGAGGGCCGATGGGCTTCGCACATAAGTTTGGCGACAACGTGGATACCGACCAGATCATCCCGGCGCGGTACCTCGTGACGACGGACCCGGGCGAGCTCGCCAAGAATTGCATGGAGGCGGCCGATCCGGACTTCGCGAAGAAGGTGAAACCCGGCGACGTGATCGTGGCCGGGAACAACTTCGGCTGCGGCTCCTCGCGCGAGCACGCGCCCATCTCGATCAAGGGCTGCGGCGTCGCGTGCGTGATCGCGGCGTCGTTCGCCCGCATCTTCCTGCGCAACTCGGTGAACATCGGGCTGACCGTGCTCGAATGCCCGGAAGCTGCGGCGGCCCTCAAGGGCGGAGAGACGGTGACGGTGGACCCGGAGCGGGGGACGATCGCGGTGCAAGGCGGCGCCACGTACCGCGCCAAGCCGCTGCCGCCGTTCGTGATGGAGATCGTGCACGCGGGCGGACTGATGCCGTTCGTCAAGGCGCGGCTCGCGGCCAAGGGGGCGGCATGAAGACCTACGCCGTCGCCGTGGTCCCCGGGGACGGGACCGGCCCGGAGGTCGTCCGGGAGGGCCTGAAGGTGCTGACGGCCGTGGCCGCGAAGGAGGGCTTCAAGCTCGCGACCACGCCGTACGACTTCGGCGGGGACCGGTACTTGAAGACCGGCGAGACGCTGCCGGATTCGGCGATCGCGGAGTTCAGGAAGTTCCAGTCCAGCTACCTGGGCGCGAGCGGGCACCCTGACGTGAAGC
>CAYHEI010000494.1:0-2773 GCA_964355385.1 uncultured bacterium
CTGATCGACGGGACCGACATCGTTTACACGTCCGATGTCACCGGCGATTCGCCGACGTGGACAGGTATCACCGGCGAGTCAGCGACGGCGGCGAACGGGGCGGCGACTGACGGGTTCCATTTGTGGACCGTCAACGGTACGGACGGGCTGTACGAGGTCGCGGTACTGGAGGTCCGCGACCCAGGGGACGCACGCGGCTCCGATGTGCGCATGCGGATGCGCCAGGCGCAGGGCATGGAAGAACGGCCGGGCGATGACCTGGTCGCCGATCCAGTTGGGGGAGCGTACGAGGATGCTCAGCATCGTGTGTTCAATATAATGCACCCATGCGAGGAGTTTCGCCTCTGGCGATGTGGGGAGCGGTCCTGGCGTGCTGGTACTGGCTGCACCAGGGGGCGCGCAGCCGCGCCCGCCTCCTGCACCGGCTGGCGAGCCGGTACGGCGGCTCGATCCGGACGCGCTTCTCGCCCGGCTCCCTGACCCGCGAGGCGGTCGAGCTGGTGTTCGTGCACATGGCGGGGCGCGCGCCCTGTCGGATGCGCGTCGGTTTCTCGGTTCCGTTCCTGAGCGGGACGCGCCCCGGGACCGTGTTCGAGCTGGAGCTCCCGGAGCCCTCGTTCGGGCCGGTGCCCGGCGACTGGTTCCGCGGCGACGACGCGGCGGGGCGGGGGCTCTTCCTGGCGGGGGCGAACGCCACGGCGGCCTGGGTCCGCTTCGCGGCCCTGCTGCCCCGCAACGCGCGGCCGGAGCTGCGCTGGCGCGACGCCCGGCTCCGCCTGTTCCTCCCGGCCTTGCTGGGCGTGGAGGATGAGCTCTGGGCGGAGCATTGCCTCGGCTTCCTGCGCGAGGTGGCGGGATTGACGGCTACAATGGAACAAGCGTGAGTCCGCACACCCGCTCCCGGCTGCCGTGAGATTCCCGGCCCTCGCGACCGCGCTCGGGTGTGCCCTGGCCGTCCCTTCCGCCGCTTTGGGCGAGCCGTGGGCCGTCCTCGATCCGATGCAGACTTCGCGCGCGTACCTCGGCGCCGCCGGTCCCGCGGGCAGCGCGACGCTCTACGCCGTCGGGGGGTGGAACGGGACCGGCGGCGGGATCTTGGCGACGATGCGCAGCCTGGACCCGAACTTCGGGGTCTGGCAGGTCCGCCGCAGCATGCGGGTGGCGCGCAAGGGGCTCTCGGCGGTCGCGCTCAAAGGCCTGATCTACGCCATCGGAGGCGACAACGGGTCGGCCACGAACGCGGTGGAGTCCTACAATCCGTCGTCCAATACCTGGACGCGCATGCGGGACATGCCCACCGCGCGGTCGCGCATGGCGGCGGCGGCGGTCGGCAGCACGATCTACGTCATCGGCGGGGCGAGCGGCACCGCGTTCCTCGACGTCGTCGAAGCCTACGACACCCTGACCGACACGTGGTGGTCGCGGTCGTCCCTCCGGTTTCCGCTCGCGGACGCGGCGGCGGTCGTGGCGGTGACCACCACCCAGTACACCAGCGGCACGGTGTACGTGCTCGGCGGCAGCGTCGTCGCGGGGTCCGCCACGTCCGGCGTGGAGGCGTACTACACGGACCTGGACGCCTGGTCGGGAACGTGGACCGGGATGCGCCAGCTTCTCAAGGCCCGTGCCGGTCTCGCGGCGATCTCGATTCCCCCTCAACCGACCGCGGCCGCGTCGGTGAAGTTCTACGCTCTCGGCGGAGACGATCTTGGCTTCTTCGGCGCTCTTCCGAACGTGGAATCCTGGTCGCCCGCGACGAACCTCGCCTGGGCGCCGGAAACGTCCCTGCCGCAGGGCGTGCGCGGGTTGGCGGCGGTCGTCTACCGGCAGGTCAACGACGGCGACTACTTCGTGTACGCCACGGGGGGGGAATCGGGCGGAAGAATCCTCGCGGACGCGAAGATGGGCTACCACGTTTCCGCGTGCCAGCTCTGCCCGCCCTGGTCGGCGACGAGCGACATGGGCGCCCCGCGGACGGAGCACGCGGCCGTGGTGCTCGGCGGCGCGGCGAGCGGGGGAGTCTATGTCCTGGGGGGCCGTGCGGACTGGCTCGACGCGAACGAGGCGCTCGACGCCGGGACCGGGATCTGGTCCACGGCGTCCGGGCTGCCGCCCGCGCGCGGGGGGCGCGCGCTCGCCCGGACTGCGACGGGAGGCCGGCTGTACGCCGTGGGCGGGACGAGCGGGACGGAGCTGGCGGTCAACGAGGAATACGACCCCGCGCAGGACCGGTGGACCGCCCGTGCGCCCATGCCGACGCGGCGGCGCTTCCTCGCCGCGGCTTCGCTGGGCGGGACCCTGTACGCCGTCGGCGGGCTCGTGTCGGGCACCCCCCTCGCGGACTTGGCCGCGTACGACCCCGCGACCGACACGTGGACGCCGCGGGCGCCGATGGCCAACGCGCGGTTCCTCCCCGCCGCGGTGGGGCTGAGCGACGGCAAGCTCTACGTGTTCGGCGGTGCCACGGTGCTGCGGAACACCCCGGCCCCGCCGCTGAAGGACGTCGTGCCGATCTACCTCGACGTGGTGGAGGCTTACGACCCCGCTACGGATACGTGGACGACGCGGGCGTCCATGCCGACGCGGCGGGCGGGCGCCGGCGCCGCGACCTACGACGGCACGCTGGCGTACGTCGCCGGGGGCTTCGACGGGGACGGCACGCGCGGCGTGGTCGAGCGCTACGATCCCGTGCTCGACCGCTGGGACGTGCGCGAGCCGCTCGGGGTCGCGGGGATGGGGTGCGCGCGCGCCACGCCCGGGGCGTGCGCGACGCTGT
>CAYHEI010000495.1:0-2772 GCA_964355385.1 uncultured bacterium
GCACCATGACCGGCCCCGGTCCGACGGCGTTCACCCGCACCTTGGTCGCGAGCGTCCGGGCGAGCCCGGAGGTCATCGCGATCACGCCCGCCTTGGAAATGCAGTACGGCAGGTACCCCGTGTAAGGACGCAGACCGGCCCAGTCCGCGATGGAGACGATGGCCCCCCCCTCCGGCTGGGTGAGCATCCGCCGGCCGGCGTGGACGGCGCAGAAGAACGGCGCCTTCAGGTTCGGTCCCAGCGTCCGGTCCCAGTCGGCCTCGCTCACCGATTCCAGGGGGGTGCGGAAGAAGACGGCCGCGTTGTTGACCAGGACGTCCAGCCGGCCGAACCGCGCCGCGACCGCGTCCGTCATCGCGCGGATCTCGGCCTCCCGGGTCAGCTCCGCCTTCACCGTCATCGCCTCGACGCCCAGCGCCCGGATCTCGGCCGCGGTGCGCTCGGCCTCGTCCGCGGAGGAGTTGAAGTGCACGGCGACGTTCGCGCCGCGGCGGGCGAGGGCCAGCGCGATCGTCCGCCCCACGCGTTTCGCGGCGCCCGTGACCAGCGCGGCTTTTCCCTTCAGCGTCATCCGCCTATTATATTCCCCATGCCACACCGCCGTGTCGGTCCTCCGCGCTTTCGCGCTGCGGACACTAGGCGACCGGCCCGGACGGGCACCCCGGCCGCCGTCGTCGCCCTCATCAGCGGAGGCGCTGACAGCGCCGTCCTTCTTCGCTGGCTCGGGCGCCGCTTCGCCGCCGTCTTTCCCGTCTACGTGCGCTTCGGACTCTCCTGGGAGCGCGCCGAGCGCGCCGCGCTCCGGCGCTTCCTCCGTGCGGCGAGGCTCCCCCGCGTGCGCCCGCTGACGGTCGTCGAGATGCCGGTGGCCGGGTCGTACGGCCGCCACTGGTCGGTGACGGGCCGGGGCGTGCCGGGCGCACGGAGCGACGACCGGCGCATGTACCTGCCGGGCCGAAACCTCATGCTCCTGGCGCGCGGCGCGATCGTGTGCGACGCGCGGCGCGCGGGGTGGATCGCGCTCGGCACCCTCGGCGCCAATCCGTTCGGCGACGCCACGCCGCGCTTCCGCCGCATGATGGGACGGGTCGCGACGCTCGCACTGCGGCGGCGCGTCGACGTGATCGCGCCGTTCGCGCGCGCGGGCAAGTCCGCCGTGCTGCGCGCGGGCCGGGGCCTTCCCCTGCACCTCACCCTCTCGTGCGTCGCGCCCGCCGCGGGCCGCCACTGCGGCCGGTGCAACAAGTGCGCGGAGCGCCGGCGCGCCTTCGCCGCGGCCGGAATCGAGGACCGGACTCGCTACGGCTAGACTTTCTTCGCCACGAGCCGCGGCAGGGCGAAACCGAACGTCACCCGCCCCACCAAGTTCGCCTCGACCGACATCGTTCCGCCCAGCAGCTCGACCGCCAGCCGGCAGAATGTCAGCTCCATCCCCGCGTTCTTGATGAACCCCCGTGCGCGCATGTCCGCCTGGGCGGTCTTGCTGAAGAGCCGCTTTTCGATCCCGGTCGGGAGACTTTCATTGCATTCGAAATGGATCGACACCATCGTGCGGTCGGTGCCCGCGAACGGCTCGATCACCAGCTCGATCCCCGCTCCGTTCGGGCAGTTCGCGATGGCGTGATTGAAGAGGTTGCCGATGATCCGGTCCAGCAAACGGCGGTCCGCCATGACGTGCGCGGAGTCCTCCACGTTGCGGACCACCAGGTGCAGATTGCGGGACGTCGCGACATGCTCATACGCGAGCAGGCGCGCCTCGGCAAGCTTCTCCACGTTCACGGGCTCCGTCACCACGGGAAGTTTCCCTTCCTCCATCCGGGGAATGTCGCTCAGGTCCATCGCCATGTCCACGCCCGCGATGACGAGGGCACGCGCTTCCTCGAGGTTGGAGACCGCGACCGCATTCCCCCCGCGGAGCGCGTCGAGACCCAGCTCGAGGAAGCCCTTCGCGGTCGCCAGCGGACTCCGCAGATCGTTGGAGACCGTGTTGACCATCAAGTCCTTGAGATCGTTGAGGCGCTCCAACTCGGCCACCCGGTCTTCGAGTTCGGCCTGCGCCGTCCGCATGGCGAGCAGGGCCTTCGTCCGGGCCAGAAACTCGTGCCGGTCCACCGGCTTCGTGAGGTACTCGGTCGCGCCCAGGTCGTGGCCCCGCCGACGCGATTCCGGATCGCCGGCGCCGGTGACCAGCACCACCGGAAGCTTCTCGACGGGGTGGTCGCGCCGGATCCGCTCGAGGGTATCGAACCCGCCCAGCACCGGCATGGTGAGGTCCAGCAGCACGAGGTCGTACCGGGCGGCGCCGATCTTGTCGAGCGCGATCAGGCCGTTGGGAGCGAATTCCACCGCGCAGCCCAGCGGCTCGAGATGCGCGCGGTACAGCTCGCAGATCGCAGGGTCGTCGTCGACCGCAAGAACGCGGGGCTGGCGCCTGACCGGCATACAAATAGTATACTCCACAAAAACAGCACTGACGGCCGCCTTGCCCTTCCGGGCGCGCTCACCCCGGCTGGTTCTTCACCGCCAGCTCCCGCTTGGTCTCCTCGATCGCGGCCACGAGCTCCGGATCGGTCAGCAACCCTTTCTGGGTCAGCACCTTGACCAGCGCGATCGCGGTCACCGTGTTGGTCATGATGATGTCCCGCCACGCTTGGATTTCTTGTTCATTCATGTGAATCCTCCTCTCCGCAGCCACTGCCGCTCCCCCCTGAGGCCAGCTCATGGGGCCGCGGTCGCCAGGCGGTCGCACCGCGGCGATGAACACGTACACAA
>CAYHEI010000496.1:0-2771 GCA_964355385.1 uncultured bacterium
GCTGCCTGTTCCACCTGGCGCCTTCGCGCTACGAGGGCTACGGGCACGCGATGCACGAGGCGCTGTCGGTCGGGGCGGTGCTCGCGGTGACCGGTTCGCCGCCGATGAACGAGCTGCCCGGCACGGCCTGGCGCATCCCACCGGTCTCGTGGCGACCACACCACGCGGCCTCGCTGGCGGACGTCGACGCCCGGGGCGTGCGCGACGCTGTACGCGCTCGGCGGCCTGCGCACCGACGCGGGAAGCCTCTCCGCGGGCGGAGCCTGGACGACCGCCGGCACGATGTACGCGGCCGCCGAGTCCCACCCGCGGCATCCCGCGTTGCTCGTCGTGACGCTCGTGCCCGCACCCCGCCGGATCGAGCCCGGTCCGACGGCGTCGCTCACGGTGACCGGAACGGTCCGGAACGACGGCGATGTCGCTGCGAACGCGGTGAGCGCGGCGCTCGGCCCGAACGAGGGCGGCGGCGCCCTGGCGGCGGCCGGCGGCGTGACCCCCGCGCCGGTGGCCGCGCTGCGCCCCGGGAGCGCGACGGTCTTCAGCGTGCTCTTCACCGTGACGGGGACCGGGCTCATCGGGTTCAGCCTGACGGTCGTCGGCACCGACGCAGTGAGCGCGGCCGTGGTCTCGGCGACGGCCTGGACGGACGAGTCGGTCACGGCCGGCCGGGCGGCGCATTTGGCCGGCACCCTCAGCATCGCCCCGCTGCCCCTCAAGGGGGGCGTTCCCGTGACCGTCGTCCTGGCGGTCGTGAACTCCGGCACGGGAACCGCCTACGAGGGCGCTCCATGGCTCTCGATTCCCGTGGGCGGCTCCCTGGTGGCGCTCTCCACCGGTCCGATCCCCTCCGGCACCGTGACCATCCTGCCGGGCGCGTCGGCGTCCTTCACCTGGACCTGCGCGGTGACGGCGGGCGGGCACGCGGGATTCTGGGCGCGCGGGACCTGGCGCGATCCCGTGCTGGGCACGGCGACGGTGTCCGTGACCCGGTACACGCAGCCGTCGGCTCCCGGCGGGTTCGTGGCCGCCCAGGGCGACACGCGCGTCTCCCTACGCTGGACCCCGAACGCGGCCGACGAGGAGGTCGTGGACTACGTCGTGTACCGGCGCCTCGCGACGGAGTCCGTCTTCGTCGTCGCGGGCCGGACGTCCGCTTCCTGGTTCGCGGACACGGGCGTCGTGAACGGTTCGGCCTACGTCTATCGCGTCGCCGCCGTGAACCTGGGCGGGGAGGGGCCGCCGTCGGCGGACGTCTCCGTGCGGCCGCTGATGATTCCCCGCACGCCGGGCGACGTCTGGATCACCGCGACGGGCGACCGGCCGCTGGCCGCGAATCCCGTGCGCGGGGAGCGGACTCAAGTCCTGCTCAACGTGCCCACCGGCACCGGGACCCTGCGGCTGACGGTCTACACGCTCGTCGGCGAGCCGGTGCGTGTGCTCTACGACGGTCCCGCGCCGGGGGGCCAGACGATCGTGGAGTGGGACGGCCGGAACGACCGAGGCCGGCTCGTCGCGTCGGGGGGCTACCTCCTCGTCGCGGAGCTGCCCGACGGCCGGCGCGTCCGGAGGAAGATCGCCATTGTCAAGTAGAATGTCGCTTGCGGGCCTGCTGCTGTTGCTCGCGCGCTCTGCGGGGGCGGTGCCGGGGGAAGGCACGTCCGGCGCGCTCCTCGCGCGGGTGTCCGTCGGCGCGCGCGGCCAGGCGCTGGGCGGCGCGCACGCGGGACTGCCGGGAGCGCCGGAGGCGTTCCTCGCGAATCCGGCGGCGCTGGCCCGCGTGGATGGTTCCGGCGCGTCGGCTGCGTTCCACTTGGGCGCCGAGGATCTCAGCTATGGCGCCCTCGCCGCGGTGCATCCGGTCCTGCCCTGGCTCGGCGCCGGGCTCGCTCTCCAGACCCTCGCGGCGGGGACGATCGAGGCGCACGACTACGCGGGGAACCTGCTCACCGCCCGCCTCGAGGACGATCTCCTCGCGACGGCAGGCTGCGCGGCGCGCGCGGGCCCGGTGGGGCTGGGGGTCGCGGTGAAGGCCGGCCGCTCCACGCTGATCGGGACCGAACACGCGTCCTTCTTCGCGGGCGACCTGGGCGCCGACGTCCGCCTGGAGTTCGAGGAGCCGGAGGGCCCGCCGCCCTGGCCGGCGCCCGCCTGGATGCGGCTCGGGTTCGCCGTCGCCAATCTCGGACCGCGCGTCCGTTTCGGGACGGCGGCCGTGGGGGCCGACGACGCGCCCCTCGCCTTCCGGCTCGGGGCTTCGCTCGGGAAGCCGCTCTCGCCGGAGATGTCGCTGCTCGGCGTGCTGGCCGTCACGATGCCGCGCGCCACGACCCGCGCCGAGACATTCGGCGGCCTCGAGGTCGCGCGGACGGTGCACGGCGTCGTGCTCGCGGCGCGGGCGGGGTTCCGCGCGCGCCCCGGAATCGGCGTGCTCTCGGCCGGGCTGGGCGCCGGCTGGCGGGGCGCGTCGCTCGACTACGCGTTCATCGCGCGGGACGATCCTTTCGGGGCGACGCACCACGTGTCGGCGACGTTCGACCTCGGCGCCCATCGCCGGTCCCTCAAGCCGGCGCCGGAGCCCTGACCTGCACGAGCTGATCGACCTCGCCCGCAGCCTGATGCACCGCGTGTACAACGTGGAGGCCATCGTGCGCTGGGGCGGGTTGCTCGCCGTGACGGGCATCGTCTTCGCCGAGACGGGCCTGATGATCGGGTTCTTCCTGCCGGGCGGCGACGAGCCGTTGCGCATCCCGCACACGATCGACTGCGACCTC
>CAYHEI010000497.1:0-2747 GCA_964355385.1 uncultured bacterium
GCTCGCGGCGCCGGAGTCGTCGGTGGACGCCTTCGTCTATCACCTCACGTTCCCGCAGCAGATCCTGGCGGCGCACCGGCTGCCGGCCGTCGATCTGCTCTCGACCTGGGCGCTGCCCCTGCCCTGGGAGCTCCCGCTCGTCTGGCTCGTGCTGGGGGGACTCGACGGCGCGGCCCGGATGATCGGCGCAGGGCTCGGGTTCGCGGGCGGCCTCGCGCTCGCGCGCACGGTCGCGCCGCGGCTTCCGGTCGCGGCCGGGCTGGGCGCGACCGCGCTGGCCTTCCTCGTCCCCCGGCCCGGCTGGGTGCTGGCGACCGCGAAGAACGACGGTCCCGCGGCCGCCTGGGTGCTCGCCGGGGCGGCCGCGCTGCTCGCGAGCGGTGCGCTCGTTCGCTGCCGCCGCCCGGGTCTCCTGCTGGCGGGCGCGGCGTTCCTCGGCGCCGCGGCCGCGACGAAGTACTCCGGGCTGCCGCTCGCCGTGCTGCTGCTCGGGGCGGTCGTGTGGCGCGCCCGCCCGGCGGCTCGGCCGCGCGTGCTGGGAATCGCCGCGGCCGGCTTCCTCGCGCCGCTCGCGCCGTGGCTGGCGAAATCCTGGTTCGCGCTCGACGATCCGCTCTATCCCCTCGGCTGCATGCAGTTCCCGGGAATGTTCGGGGACCGGCAGGCCGACGAGGGTCTCCGGGCGATGTACCGGCTGGCCCTCCGGGACCTGCGCCCCGGCTCCGCCCTGCCCGCCGACGCGGCGGTGCTCGCCGCGGCGAACGCGTTCCCGGTCGCGGTCGCGTGGCTCACGGGCGTTGCGCGCGACTCGGGCCTGCGGACCCTGTTTGCCGCGTCGGCCCTCGGGTTCGTGCTGCAGCTCGCCGGAGCGCGTGTGGAGCTGGTGCACATCGAGCGGTACACGTACGGGACGCTGGTGCTGTGGAACGCGGTGGCGCTCGCGCTGCTCCTTGCCCCGCGTCCCGTCGCGGGGTTCGCGCGTCGTCGCCCCGCGACCGGGCTCGGGGCGAGCCGCGTGCTCGGCGCGGCCCTGTGGTTGCTGGCGTGCGCCGTGCAGGCGCGCCCGTACGGCGGGCTCACGGGGCGGCGGCCGGGGGCGTACCTCGCGGGCCGCCTTGACGCCGACGCGTTCCGGCGGGACGCGCTGGGCGGATACGGGGCCCTGCTGCCGGCGCTCCGGGACGAGCTCGCGCGCGCCGGGCCCGGCGGCCGCGTGCTGGCGGTGGGACAGACGACGTGCTGGGACGCCGGACGCCGCGTCGTGGCCGCCGAGTACGAACCGCCGCACGCCCGGCGCGCGGCCCCCGGGCGGCTCGCCGTCGTGTTCCGCCAGCTCGGCGTGCGGTGGATTCTGTACAACTCGACGCACGCGGGGTTCGAGCGCTTCCGGAACTCCCCGTACGACTGGGCGCCGGAGCAACTTCGCCGTTACGCGGCGTTCGCGCGCCGCCGCTTCCGCGTGGCGGCCTTCGGCGGCCGGGTGGACTCGGTGACCGGGGGAGCGTGGCTCCTCCGGATCCTGCCGCGCGACGGCGCGCCCGCGGCGCTGCCCTTTCTCCCGGGGGCCGAGCGCGCGCTGGCGTTCGCCTCCCTGGCTGGTTTGAACGGCGCGCACACGGACGCGATCGCGCGCTTCCGGACGTATCGCGCGCGCGCGCCCGGCATCTTGCAGGGGGACAGCCTGCTCGGCGGAGCGCTCCTGCGCGCGGGACGCTTCGCGGAGGCCTACCCCCTGCTGCGCGACGCGGCGGCGGCGGGCTACGTGGACGAGGGCAACCTCGTCGAGCTGGCTCTCGCGGCGGGGCGGACCGGCCGGCGGCGGGAAGCGGCGGCGGCGCTGACTCGGGCGGCCGCGGCGTATCCCCTCTGGCGCGACGGGATCGAGCAGGCGCGGCGTACAATGTCCGTACCATGACGCTGATGGAGGCCGTGACGATCGTCTTGGGCGTGGGGCTCGGCGGCGCGCTGGGCTGGCTGCTCGACCGGTCCGCGTTCTCGCTGGATCGCGTCTTCCGCTGGGCCGTGCTGCGGGACGACCTCACGTGGTTCCGCGCGTACGCGCTCGCGTTGGCGCTGCTGTGGCTGGTCATCGGGGTCGCCGCGCTCGGGCCCTGGCGCGATCTCGGCCAGCCGTTCGCCGTCAGCCCGCTGGCGTCCATGCTGGCGGGCTTCGTCGCCGGGCTCGCGATCGGGCTGCTCGCCGACTGCCCGCTGACGCTGGCGCACGGCGCCGGGCGCACCGGGTTGCGCTCCGGGGCCGGATTCCTCGCGTGGATCGTCGGGGTGCTGCTCGGGACCCACGGGCCGCTCGCCCGGTTCTTCGAGCGGATCCAGCTGGCCGGTCCATCCGAATGGCGCGAGATGCGCGTGGCGGATCTCCTCGGCGTGCCGCAATGGCTCCTCCTGCTCGCGAGCGGAGCGGCCGTGTTCGTGTGGCTGCAGCGCGCGCCGGTCCGGGTCGCGCCGGGAACGCTCGAGTGGCCGAAGCAGGGCGCCGGACTGGCCTTGCTCACGCTCGTGGGCTGGGCGCTGGCCCGTTGGGGCGGAGAGCTGGTCGGCCTGAATGCCGTCGACGTCGTGGAGGAAGGTTGGGGAGCGGCGACGGGCGGCCGTCTCTGGCTCGCGCCCAGCCTGCTGGCCGGCGCCGGGTTCGTCGCCTGGGGGTTGCTGCGCTCGCTCGCGCGCCGGGCGCGCTTTGAGGAGCCCCTCCGCTCCGCCCTCCCGCCGGTCATCCACGCCGCGGCCGG
>CAYHEI010000498.1:0-1960 GCA_964355385.1 uncultured bacterium
ACTTTCCGAAACCCGTTGCCGCCGCGATCGGCGGCGTCTGCCTGGGCGGGGGGACCGAGCTGGCGCTCGCGTGCCGGTGGCGGATCGCGGCGGACGACGACGCCACGCGGCTGGCCCTGCCCGAGGTGAAGCTCGGCATCCTGCCGGGCTGGGGAGGGACCTGGCGGCTGCCCCGGCTCGTGGGCGTGCCGGCCGCGTTGGGGATGATGATGACGGGGCGTGAGATCGGGGCGGGCGCGGCCCGGCGGATGGGGCTCGTGGACGAGGTCGCGCCGGCGGCGATGCTCGCGCGAGCGGCCTGCGACTGGGTGGGGCGGCTCCTGCGGGACGGCGACGGCCGCTTGCGGGCGCGGCGGCGCTCGGTGCGCGGCGCGCTCGGCCGGGTCCTCGTGGACGCCAACCCGCTGGGCCGCGTGCTCGCGTGCGGTCAAGCCCGGCGCACGGCCGTCAAGGAAGGGCCCGGGTATCCGGCGCCCCGGGCGATCGCCGAGGTGGTCATGGCGCAGTGGCGCGGCGGGCGTGCCGCGGCGCTCGACCGCGAGGCCCGGGCGCTCGGCCGCCTCCTCGCGGGGCCGGTGGCGCGCAACCTCCTGGGCGTGTTCTTCCTGATGCAGGAGAGCAAGAGCGCCGGTCCCGCGGCTCCTCCGCGCGCGGTCGGGCGCGTCGGGGTCGTGGGCGGCGGGCTGATGGGTTCCGGCATCGCCGCGGTGTTCGCCAACCGCCTGCTGCCGGTGCGGCTCAAGGACGTCTCCGCCGCGGAGGTCGGGAAAGCCTTGAAGAACGTCGCGGAGCACTTCACGGCCCAGGCGCGCCGCCGACGCCTCACGCCGCTCGCCGCGCGGGACCGGGTGGACCGGGTCTCGGGTGGGACGGAGCTGGCGGCGCTCGCGGGCGCGGACCTGGTGGTGGAGGCGGTGCCCGAGGTGCTCGACCTCAAACGCAAGGTGTTCGCGGAGCTCGAAGCGGTCGTGCGGCCGGACGCGATCCTGGCCTCGAACACCTCCACGCTGCCCATCATCCGGATCGCGGAAGGGCTGGCCCGGCCCGAGCGCGTGATCGGGATGCACTTCTTCTTCCCGGCGCCGCGGATGCCCCTGGTGGAGATCATTCCGTCCGCCCGGACCTCTCCGGAGACCGTCGCGACGGTCGTGGCGCTCGCGCGCGCCTGCGGCAAGACCGCGATCGTGGTGAAGGACGCCCCGGGCTTCCTCGTCAACCGGATCCTCATGCCGTACATGATCGAGGCCCTGATGCTCCTCGAGGAGGGGGCGACCGTGGCCGCGGTGGACGGTGCGGCGCTCGCCTACGGGATGCCCATGGGTCCCGTGCGCCTCACCGGCGAGGTGGGTCCCGTGGTGGTGCGCAAGGCGGGGGAGGTCATCCTGGCGGCGTTCCGGGATCGGCTCGAATCTCCCCGGCTGGCCGCCGCCCTCGGCGAGCCGGGTTTGTTCGCGGTGCGGGGCCGCGCCAAACTTCCCGTGCCGGCGGCGCTCGAGGCCGCCGCCCGGGCTTCCGGCCGCGCGGCGCGCGTCCATGGTCCGGCCGAGATCCAGGACCGGCTCCTGCTGGCCATGGTGAACGAGGCCGCGTGGTGCCTGGGCGACGGCATCGTCGAGTCGGCCGCGCTGCTCGATCTCTCCCTCATCACCGGCATCGGCTTCCCGCCCTTCCGGGGAGGCCTGTTGCGGTGGGTGGACGCGACCGGCGTCGCGGCGGCGGCGGGCCGGCTGGAAGAACTTGCGGGTCTCTGCGGCGGCCGCTTCCGCCCCGCCCCCTTCCTCGCCGCCCTGGCGAAGTCCGGGGGCCGCTTCCACCAGGACTGACCCTGGACGGGTCACTGCGGCCGGGCGTCGGGCTGGCGCTCGGCGGGGGCGTCGTGTACTCGATCGCGGCGGTGGGCGTCTTGCGTGCGCTCGAGGCGGCCGGGATTCCGGTGGTGGCGGTCGCGGGGACCAGCGGC
>CAYHEI010000498.1:1970-2743 GCA_964355385.1 uncultured bacterium
CATGGTCGCGGCCACCATCGCCGCGGGCCTCGGCGGCGAGCGCATCGCGGACCTCGCCCGTCGCTTGGACTGGCGCGACCTCGTGCAACTCGCCCCGCGCACCATGGGCGTGTTCAGGGGGGAGCGGCTCGCGCGCTACATCGAGCGGATCACCGGCCGGGCCCGGCTCGAGGAACTGTCCCTGCCGTGCGCGGCGGTCTGCACGGACATCGAGACGGGCGAGGAGGTGCGCCTGACGCGCGGTCCCCTGGGAACCGCCGTCCAGGCGAGCGCGGCGATTCCGGGCTTGTTCCAGCCGGTCAACTGGGAAGACCGGCTGCTCGTGGACGGCGGCATCGTGGCCAACCTGCCCGTGGCCGCGGCGCGGGATCTCCGGCCGGCGATGATCGTCGCGGTGGACGTCCTCACGTGCTCCGCCGGGCGGCAGCGACGTCTTCGCACCGGCGTGCACGTCGCGCTGCGCGCGTATCACGCGATGGTGCACCGGCTCTCGGAGACCGAGGCACGCCTGGCCGACGTCGTCGTGCAGCCCGACGTCACGTCCTGCTCGGTGCTGAACTTCCGGGACGCTTCGCGGCTCATCGCGGCCGGCGAGGAGGCGATGCGCGCGCTGATCCCCCATGTGCGCGCCGTACTGGCGGACCGGCTCGCGGGTGCCGCCGATCCCCGCCGCTGACAGGGATGCTCGCCGACCGCCCGATGGGCGGTCGGCGCGGGAGGCAGGGCGGTGGCATGCCTTCCGGCCGTGCTCACGGCCGGGCGGGCCGCCCGTG
>CAYHEI010000499.1:0-2726 GCA_964355385.1 uncultured bacterium
TGTTGGGACTCGGCGGGTTCGGGAATGTTGGCCGCAAGGATTTCCTCGCGGACGTTTTCCAGGCTCTCGATGATTTGCTTTTTGAATTCAGCGTTGGCATGCATCACGCCGAAGGCGGTTGGTGTTCCGTCGCTGACAGCCGAAGGCAGCAGCGCGGAGATCATGGCGAGCTGGAACGCCGCCTGCTGCTGCCGCGTCGCGGTGGAGATCAACAGGCCCTGGGCGAGACACGGACCGAGGAACAGCAGGCAGGCCAGCGCGAACACGAGGTGGCTGCCGACGAACGGCACGCCGAACACCAGCCGCGCCGAGAGGTAGACCGTGGCGACGCCGACGAGTCCCAGCCCGAGGACCGGCAGGAGCTTCCCCACGATGATCTCGAGCGGCCGCACGGGCGTCGAGAGCAGCAGCTCCATCGAACCGTTCTCCCACTCCCGGGCGACCGTGAGGGCGGTCATCACGGTCGCGAGCAGGCCCATGATCACGACCACCAGGCCCGGGACGATGAACCACCGGCTGTTCAACTCGGGATTGAAGAGAAAACGCGTGCGCACCGGTTCGGGCGCGGGCCGCGCGGTTTCCCCCGCCAGCCGCCGCCGCGCCAGCGTGCCCACCCCCGCGAGATAGCCGGCGATCACGCCGGCGGTCGAGTTGTCGGCCCCGTCCAGGAGGAGCTGCGCCCGGGCCCGGCGGCCGCCCTTGAGGTCGCGCGCGAATCCCCCTTCGATGATCAGCGCCGCCTTCGAGCGCTCCGCGTCCAGTTCCCGCAGCACCGGGCCTGCGGACGGCGTCACGCGGAAGAACCCGGACCCCGCGAACGCCGCGATGAATTGCCGCGAGGCGCGGCTCTGATCGCGATCGTGCACCGCGATCCGGAGGTCCCGCACGTCCAGATCGATCGCGTACCCGAAGAACCCGAGCAGGAGCAGCGGCAGCCCGAGCGCGAGTCCCAGCGTGAAGGGGTCGCGCAAGACGTGCCGGACTTCCTTGCGCGCGATCGCGAGGGTGCGCCGCGGGTCGGGGGGGCTCATGCGTCCCGCTCGACCAGCCGGAGAAAGACATCCTCCAGCGTGGGCTCGATGGGCCGCGCGGCCACCCCGGCGGGAAGCCGCGGGGCGAGCGCGCGCCAGGCGGCCTCGTCCCGGAGGCCCAGGTGCCAGCGCAGGCCGTGCGGCGCGAGCGCCCCGGCGCCGGCGAACACGGCCTCCCAGCCGCGCGCGGCGTCCGGCCCCGCCTCGATCTCCAGCAAGGGACCGGGGAACGCGGCGCGCTTGAGCCCCGCGGGGGCGTCCAGCGCGATGATCCGGCCGTCGCGCATCAGGGCGATCCGCCCGCAATGCTCCGCCTCGTCCATGTAGTGCGTCGTGACGAACACCGTGGTTCCGGCCC
The DNA here is from genome assembly GCA_964355385.1 of uncultured bacterium. Lineage (GTDB taxonomy): Bacteria > Oederibacteriota > CAKKQC01 > CAKKQC01 > CAKKQC01 > CAYHEI01. Next base: position 1,390 of record CAYHEI010000499.1, read on the forward strand.
CGCTCAACCGCCGGATGAGAGCCCAGAAGCGCGCTCGCGCGGCCGGCGCGACGCCCGCGGTGGGCTCGTCCAGGAAGATGACGAGCGGCTCGTGCAGCAGCGCGGCGACCAGCGAGACCTCCTGCTTCAGGCCGCCGGGCAGGTCGCGGACCAGCTCGTCCCGGCGGTGGTCGAAGCCGACGAAGCGCAGCAGCTCCTCGGTTCGGCGGGCGGCGTCTTCCCGCGGGATCTTGTACAGGCCGGCGGTGAACGAGAGGTTCTCGTCCACCGTCATGTCGCCGTAGAGCGTGAAGCGCTGGGACATATAGCCCGTCTTCCGCTTGACGGCTTGGGGGTCGGCGCGCAGATCGGTCCCGCCCACCCGCACCTCGCCCGCGGTCGGGATCAGGAGCCCGCACAGGATGCGGATCGTGGTGGTCTTCCCGGCGCCGTTCGCCCCGAGGAAGCCGAAGATCTCCCCCGGCGCGACGTCGAAGCTGACATCGTCCACGGCGGTGAACGCGCCGAAGCGCATCGTCACGCCGCGCGCCGACACGGCCGTCATACCGCCGCGCCCTCCCGGCGCAGGAAGATCTCCTCGAAGCGGCTCACTCCCGCCTCCGCCAGCACCCCGCGCGGCTCCCCCGCCGCGATCACCGTTCCCCGGTCGAGCAGGTGCACCGCGCCGCAGCGCTCCGCCTCATCCATGTAGGACGTCGCGAGCACGACCAGGATGCCCTCGCGCACGAGCCGGTAGAGCAGCTCCCAGAACTCGCGCCGGCTGATCGGATCCACGCCGTTGGTGGGCTCGTCCAACAGCACGGCGTTCGGCGACTGCAGCAGCGCGCACATCAGGCCGAGCTTCTTGTACATGCCGCCCGAAAGCGCCCCGGCGGGCCGGTCCGTGAAGGCCTCGAGCCGCGCGATGCGCAGCAGCTCCGCGCGCCGCGAGTCGTAGAGCGCGCGGGGGATCCGGTAGAGCTCGCGGAAGAACTCCAGGTGCTCGCCGACGGACAGGTCCGGATACAGGCTCTGCTGCTGCGGCTGATACGCCATGCGCGGGCGGACCACCGCGAACGGTTTGGGGCCCCCGTCCTCCTCGTACACGATCGTCCCCGTGTCGGGGCGAAGCAGCCCCATGAGCGCGCGCAAGAGCGTCGTCTTGCCGGCGCCGTCGGGCCCGATCAATCCGTTCAGGGTCCCGGGGGCGAACCGGGTCGTGACGCCCGCCAGCGCCTGGGTTGTCCGCATCTTCTTGCGGACGTCCGCGACCGCGATCCCCAACCCGGCCACGACGACCCTCCTAGCCCCAATGCCGATCACTTAAGGACCGCTCCGGCGCGGCCGTGGTTGCGGGC
>CAYHEI010000500.1:0-2726 GCA_964355385.1 uncultured bacterium
CGCGCGCGACGTGCTGCCGCGGGTGCTGGCGCGGCGGGGCGCCGCGGTGACCGTCCTGCCGCTTTACCGGACCGAGCCGGACCCCGCGGGACTCGCGGCGCTGCGCCGGGCCTGCGCCGCGCGCGCGGTGGACCTGATCGCGTTCACGTCGTCTTCGACGGCGGAGAGCATCCTGGCCGGGCCGCGGGGGCTCCCACGCCGCCTGCGGCGCGGCGTGCGCGCGGTGTCCATCGGCCCCGTCACGTCGCGCGCCCTGCGGCGGCTGGGCATGGCTCCGGTCGCGGAGGCCCGTCCGTCCACGCTCGCCGGCCTGGTCGCGGCGATCATGCGATATCATCGGAGGTGTCGTCCATGACCGACCAACCCGGTTTTCCCATGCTGCGCCTGCGGCGGCTCCGCCGCACCGAGGCCCTCCGCCGTCTCGTCCGGGAGACGGCGCTGACGGCGGACGACCTGGTCATGCCGTATTTCGTCCTGCCCGGCCGGGGGCGCCGCGAACCGGTGCCGTCCATGCCGGGCGTCGAGCGCGTGAGCGTGGACGAACTGCTCAAGGAAGCGGACCGGGTCGCCGCCCTGCGCCTGCCCGGGGTCCTCCTCTTCGGGTTGCCGAGCCGGAAGGACGCGCGCGGGTCCGAGGCCTGGGACGAGCGCGGCCCGGTGCAGCGCGCCGTGCGCGAGATCAAGCGGCGCGGCCACGGGTTCGCCGTCATGACCGACGTGTGCCTGTGCGAGTACACGACGCACGGTCACTGCGGCGTGATCCGAGGCGGGGAGATCGCGAACGATCCGACGCTCCCCCTGCTCGCCCGCGTCGCGGTCTCGCACGCGCGCGCCGGCGCGGACTTGGTGGCGCCGTCCGACATGATGGATGGGCGCGTCGGGGCCGGCCGCGCCGCGCTGGACCGCGCGGGATTCCAGTCCACCGGCATCCTCGCCTACGCGGCCAAGTACGCCTCGGCCTTCTACGGTCCGTTCCGCGAGGCGGCCGGTTCCACGCCGCAGTTCGGCGACCGGCGCGGCTACCAAATGGACCCGCCCAACGCGGACGAGGCGCTGCGGGAGATCGCGGCGGACCTCGCCGAGGGGGCCGACGTGGTGATGGTCAAGCCGGCCCTGGCCTACCTCGATGTCGTGCGGCGGGCCCGCGAGCGCTTCGGTGTCCCGGTCGCCGCCTACAGCGTCAGCGGCGAGTACGCGATGCTGAAGGCCGCGGGGGCCCGGGGCTGGATCGACGAGCCGCGCGCGATGCTCGAGATGCTGACCGGCATCAAGCGCGCCGGGACCTCCTTCATCAACACCTACCACCCCACGGCCGCCTCTAATTTACCCGTTTCTTGTGGGTCCGTCCTGGGGGGGCCGGGCCGCGCCCCTTCGCATACCCTGGGCGCCCGCGGATCTCGCTCTCGCTCGATCCGTTGTCCACTCAGCCTTCTTGTTCGTGAGCGCCTGCTCAGGGTGCGCGGGTGGGAGGACCTACCCCACGGGGATCAACCACACGTACCTGTGCGCCGTGCGGTCGGCCCGGGCGGCCGGCTATCAAGTGCGCGCGCAGGAGTTCAAGGCGGGCGGCGGGAAGATGATCGCCGCGCGCAGCACGCCCGATCCCAAGTCCACCTCGATCAAGCGCGGCTGGTTGAAGCGCACCGGGGAAGTGGTGTGGAACGCGTGGGAGCACGGCAGCCTCGAGTTCTGGGACGAGGATGTCGCGGACGCGCGCATCCGCACCGAGGAGCGCCTGGTCGCGGTCTTCAAGGCCGACCGGGGCTGGTTCGGCTGGGGCCGCAAGCGGGCGACGCGCGTCTCGCTGAAGCTCGATGCCACCGACTTCGGACGGGAGGACTGGGTGATCCGGCGGAGCGCGCAACCGGCCGACGCGTCCGAGCGGATGTACCGCTCCATCGGCGATTGCCTGGGGGTGGTTGCGCCCGCGGTGGAGCTTGTCTCCGCCACGCCCTCCGTGGTTACGGCTCCGCCGCCTTCCGCGTCCCCCGTCGAGACCGACGCTGCGCCGGTTTCCGAGCCGCACCAGGCGGTCGACCACTCGGAGGCCTTGTCGCGCGGGCGGAAGGTCTACGAGGCCGGGGATTTCGCCGGGGCCGTCGCGATCCTGCAGCCCGTCGCCACGCGGACGCGCAGAACGCCGAGGCGCTCGGATACCTCGGCGCCTCCTACTACCAGCTCAAGCGCCGCGGCGAAGCGATCGCGGCGTACGAGCGCTATACGACCTTGGTGCCCTCGGATCTGCGGACGAAGGAGTTCCTCGAGGAACTGAAGAAAGTCTCCCCTTGAGGGCGGCGATCAGGGCACGGGGTTCGGATTGTGCTCGGCGCCGTACGCGACGAGGGCGTTGACGTCCGCTTCCGGGGTGTTCTTGAACGCGATGCCCGCGCACCAGCGGCCCATCAGGCTCGTGGCGTTCCTGCGCAACCACTGGATCTGCCCCTCGGCGCGCAGCTCCCGGTCCGCGTCGGGAACCGGGAAGACCATCCGCAGCACGTCCCCGTCGCTCAGCTCCGCGTCGAACGTCAGCATGAAACCGCCCTCGCTGATGTTGATGGTCTCGACCTTGAAGCGGCCCGGGGTGAGCGGGGGCGGGACATCGCGCGCGGCGGCGGGGGCCCGCCGGTAGAGGACGTCCGCGGACCCGACCAAGTGGAGGGGGTACCGGGGTTAGACGCGGCGCTCCGCGCCCTGAGGTTCCGTCAGCAAGATCGGAAGAGCGTCGT
>CAYHEI010000501.1:0-2724 GCA_964355385.1 uncultured bacterium
CACTTCCCCGGGTGTGGCGCCCCGAACGGGCCGGGCCGCGCCCCCCCCCCGCCCCCCCGCGGGCGGCCCCCCACGGGGCCGGCCGGGCCAAGGAACGGACTCGTCGAGCGGCACCAGGTGACCAACGTGGCAAGCTTGCGCTGGCTGGTCCGCCATCTGCTGGGGAATCCGGCGGGCCTGTTCAGCGTCGAGAAGTTTCATGCCGCCCTGAAATCGCAGGGCCTCGCCGCATCGCGGGACACGCTGCACCAGCTCCTGGGGTACCTGGAGGACTGCTTCCTCGTGCGCACGGTCTGGGTGGAGACCGGGTCCGAGCGCCGGCGGATGGTCAATCCCCGGAAAGCCTACCCCGTGGATCCCGGGCTCATTCCCGTCTATGATCGGACGGGCCGCGCGAACGTGGGCCACGCCTTGGAATCGGCCGTTCGCGTGGAGCTGGAGCGGCGGGGTTTGAGCATCTCGTATGTGCGCACGCCGGAGGGCTACGAAGTGGATTTCCTGGCTCGTTCCGCGGACGGCGGGGAGCATCTGATCCAGGTGTGCGCGGACCCCGGCGACCCATCGACCCGCGACCGCGAGCTGCGCGCTCTGCTGGCCGCCGCGAAGCTCCATCCGCGCGCGCGCGCGCACCTGGTGACCCTCGCCCCCGACGCCGTGGGAGCGCTTCCGGCCGGCGTGACGGTCCATCACGCGGCCCGCTGGTTCCTGGCCGACGAGGCGACGCGCTAATGGCGATCAAGAAAACCGAGAAGGCCGGACTGGGGATAGCACTGGGCGCGATGACGGTGTTCGGCACCGCCGGCGCCGGTCACGCGCTCGCGAGCAGGGGATCGGATGCCAAGCCTGCGGCGCTGGCGCCCCGGCCGGCGTGCGGGGTCACGGGGTACGAGCTGGCGATCGACTACACGTTCGGGACGGAGGGGAACGTCCGGAATCTCGCCGATCTGGATCGGCTCTTCACGCACGACGCGCCGTGGGGGCGGATCAACGAGGAGCTGGAGACATTCCCGCCGTTCAACGCCCGCAACCACGTCTTCGAGAAGGACTGCCTGGCCCTCACGGGGCTGCACGACGGCAGCACGAACTACACCGAGTACGGGCACATCACGAGCGGGGCGCTCGTGAGCCGCTCCACGTGCGGGGCGCCCTGCATCGTGGAGTGGATCGTCAAGCAGCCGGCGGGCCGGGGCGTGTGGCCGGCGGTCTGGCTCTACGACACGCACTCGGGCCGGCACGATTCCTCCGAGATAGACGTGCTGGAGAGCCAGAACAACCCGCTCCACCACCTCGACCGCTCGATGGTGTTTCAGTACGACCACGGGCCGGGGGCGGGGGACGTCCTCGAGGATCCGGGCGGGCTCGGGAAGGACGGCTTCTGGCGGCCCTACGGGCCGATGCCGCAGGGCGACTTGTCCGCGCGGTATGCGGCCTACTCGGTGCTGTGGCTACCGGATCGCACGACGCGGTTCGTCGACGACAAGCGGGGGATCACCCGGGCGTTCCGGTGGACCGGTCCCGCGCCCGCGAACATCCTCGTGTACCAGTCCATCGGCTCGGCCAAGCTCGACTGGCCGGGGCCGGTCCTGCCGCAGACGTTTACCGGCGACAACGCCGTGTTTCGCATCCGGTCAATCCGGGTGTTCAAGCCGGTTCGCGAGGGAGGAGCAAGATGACGACGAGGATCACGGTACGGGGCATGACGTGCGGGCACTGCGAGGCGACGGTGACGAAGGCGCTGGCGGCCGTGCCCGGGGTGGCGCGGGTCGTGAAGGTGGACCGGAAAGCCGGCGAGGCGGTGGTCGAGGGCGAGGCCAAGGCCGCCGCGCTGGTCGCCGCCGTCGTCGAAACCGGCTACGAGGCCGAAGCCGCGGCGTAGCACCCGGGAGCGGGGGTTCGCGAGGCACCGTTGACCGTGCTGGTGCGGCGTGGTGTAATCCAAGTGGTGCTACGGCCTGACCGCCTTCCCGACGGCCCGTCGCGGCCATAACGACCATGCCCAATGAACTGCCCTTCCGGCTGAACCGCAAGAAGACCCACGAGGTCGTGCTCTGGGTCGCGTCGAAGCATGAGGGCGGCATGGACTACTACCGCGTGCTCAAGACCATCCTCGACGCGGACGTGTACCACCTGAACGAGTACGGCCGGCCCGTGACCGGGGACGAGTACGTGGCCATGCGGTATGGGCCGGTTCCGGATTTCGCGTACCAGCTGGTGAAGCTTGACCCGCTCGCCATCGAGTCGGTCGGCGAGGTCGCCCTGGAGCGCCTGTCGCACGGTCACAAGGACTTCCTCATCAAGGCCACTCGTGCTCCCGATCTCAAGCTCTTGTCCGAGAGCGACATCGAGGCGCTGGAACGCTCTTGGGGCCGCTGCAAGGACAAGACGTTCGACCAGCTGCACGCGATGTACGCCGACCACGTCGCCTACAAGAAAGTCTGGGCCAACAAGACGACCGACGCGGACGTCATGAATATGGCGGATTTCGTGGAGGACGACTCGCTGCGCGAGGAGCTGAAGGAAGTCGCGAGCCGAATCCAGGTTTAGCCGGTGCGAGCCGATGCCATACGCATCGGAGAGATCTACCGTTTCCCCAGCGTTCACGCCGCCAAGATCAAGTACCACGTCTGTGTGGCGCCCGGCTGGTTTGTGTTCATCAATACGGACGCCTCTAAACACGACTGCCTACCCATCGTAAGGGCGGATTATCCGTTCCTCGACCATGAC
>CAYHEI010000502.1:0-2396 GCA_964355385.1 uncultured bacterium
AACTACGCCCGCAACCACGGCCGCGCCGGAGCGGTCCTTAAGTGATCGGCATTGGACCTAGCCCGGATTATTCATGAACCACTTCGTGCTTCATGAACAATCCGCCCCACAGGGCTTCGACTCGGCCTCTTCAAGGCCTCGCTCAGGGCTAGCGCGCGGCGTTGCCGAGGAGGGACGCGGCCGTATCCAGGAAGGCGCGGGCAGCCGCGAGGGACTTGGCGCCCTGAATCCGCAGCGCCTGCACGCCGATGTACGACTGCACGCGCTCCTCGGGCAGGTCGCTCCGGTAGAGGATGCGCAGCAAGTCCAGCGTCCCCCGCGTGCCGTAGGCCTTGTAGCCCTTGCCCGCGAGCAACGCCTTCACGCCCAGGTGGAAGGGCTCGAGCGCCGCGACGCCCACCGAGGACGAATCGGCGGGCGGCTTGGCCTCGATGGCCGCCAGCTTGTTTCGCCCCAGTTCGAGCAGCGTCAGCGCCTCGAAGCGGAACGTCTCGTTCCGTTCGATCGTGGCGGTCACGGCCGGAGAGAGCCCGGCGACGGCCTGCTGTTCGGCGGTCTTGGCCATAAAACGCTCCCTATCTTGCGCTCCGGGCGCCGAGGTGTCAAGCCGCTGACGCGGCCCCGTGCTCGCGGTACTATGGAGGCGAGGGGAGTAATCCGATGCCAAGGGGGATGAACACGATGAGGATCGCGATGATGGGGCTGGCGGCGTGCTGGCTGGCCGCGACGGCGACGGCGGCTGAGCCGGTCAAGAAGGCTCCGCCGGCCAAGGTGTCCGCCAGCCAGCTCTTTCTGCGACTCGACGCGATCGACAAGCGGCTCGAGGAGATGATGAAGGCGCAGGCCTTCATGTCGTCCAAGGCCCCGACTCTGCAAGCCGCCGCGCCCGTCGCGGCGGCGGCGGCTGTCGCGCCCGGCGAAGGATCGGTGCCGCGCGATCTGGCCCAGGCGCTGCACGACGCCGGGGTGTACCACAAGCGCGCCCAGAACATGAAGCTGACCGCGACCATCATCCGGGATTTCACCGTCGTGGCCGGTGCGATCATGGCGGCGTACGGGTACGAACAGACCGAGGAGACGATGCGGAAGCCCGGCGCTCCGCTCACTTCGACCTTCTCGGACTACAATCGGCGGAGCGCATTCCGCCGCTACACCCTCTTCTCGAGCGGCGCGACGCTGGCCGGCCTGGGCCTCGTCGTGGGCGAGTTCATCGACTGGACCGCCAACCGGGCCGAGGCGCGCGCCGGCACCGCCTTGAAGCGGCCCCTGGAGATGTTGCCTACGGCGAAACCTTGAGCCGGGGCCGGTTGTTCCCTACAATAGGCCCCAGCACGGGCCCCGGAGGGAACTAGGACATGATGACCGCAACGCCGACGATCGTTACGCTCACGGACAACGCCGTCAAGAAGGTCAAGGGATACCTCGCCGCGGACGAGAGCCTCAAGGGCAAGGCCCTGCGCATGTTCGTCCACGAAGGCGGTTGCTCGGGCCACGAATACGGCTTCGGCTTCGACGACGCGAAGCCGGACGACCATGTGGTGAACCTGGACGGCCTGGACGTGGTCGTCGATCCCGCGTCCGCCGAGTTGCTGAAGGGCAGCACCGTGGACTACGTCGAATCGGTGGAGGGCGAGGGCTTCGCCGTCACGAACCCGAACGCGAAGGGGGGCTGCGGCTGCGGCCATAGTTTCAACGCCTGAGGCCGGCGTCCACATGATCACCGTCACCGAGAAGGCCGCCGGCAAGGTTCGTTCCCTCCTCGCGCAGCGGGGCACGCCGGAAGGGGCGCTGCGGTTGCGCGTGATCAGCGGCGGTTGCTCGGGTTTCCAGTACCAGCTCGACCTCGAGGCCGCCGCGGCCGGCGAGGACGCGGTGATCGAGAGCGCGGGCGTCCGGGTGCTGGTGGACCCCCGGAGCGCGCTCTACCTCGTGAACTCGCGGGTGGACTGGGTGGAGAGCCTGAAGTACTCCGGGTTCAAGATCCACAACCCGAACGCGGTCGCGGAATGTTCCTGCGGCCGGTCGTTCACCGCCTGACCGTGGCGCCCGTGACGCTCGACCTCGCGGACATCCAGCCGGGCAAGGTGGACGTGGCCGGGTTCACGCAGAAGCTTTCCGGATACGACCTCGCCCGATTCGAGGGGCGGCACGTCCTGATCCGCGGCTGCGCGCCGACGTGGGCGCACCTGATGGTCGCGGCGCGGCTGATCGGCAAGGTGCCCGCGCTCGACTTCCTCATCGACGACGGCAAATCCGGCATCCCGGTTGAAGTCTACCGCCGCTGATGCGGCGTGGCGTCGGGGGGGGCCCGGCCGCGCCCGCGGGGGGGGGGGGGGGCGGGGGGCGGGCCGGCGCGGGGGGGGGCGGCCGGACACACCCCCCCCGCCGCGGGGGGG
>CAYHEI010000502.1:2406-2712 GCA_964355385.1 uncultured bacterium
GTCGTTTCCCTGTCCGCTTTGCAGTTTTGTGTTCTGTTTTTCTGGTTGGCTGGGTGGGGGGGGGGTGGTGGGGGGGGCGCCGGCTGCGTGGCCGCGCGCCGCCCCCCCCGCGGCCGTGCGTACGAGACGGGGCCGATGGCTTCGACCATGATCACGCCCGCGCTGATCGAGGAGCTGCGCGGAATCGTCGGGCCGGCGAACGTCCTGATCTCTCCCGAGGCGATCACCGCCTACGAGTGCGACGCGTACACCGCGATGAAGGGTCGGGCCGAGGCCATCGTCATCCCGGAGCGCGGCGAGCACGTC
>CAYHEI010000503.1:0-2712 GCA_964355385.1 uncultured bacterium
TCGGGGGTGTTCTCCCTTTGCCTTGGTTGGTCCCGGCGCGCGGGGGGGGCCCGCGGACGCCATGGCTTAGCCATGGCGTCCGGCAGTGCTGACGGAGGTCGAGCTTGGAAATACTGAATCGAATCAATCAGCCTGCGGACCTGCTGCGGCTCAGCCACGCGGAACTCGGCGTGCTCGCGGCCGAGATCCGCGCGACGATCCTCAAGACCGTCGCCGCGAACCAGGGCCATCTCTCCTCGAACCTCGGGGTGGTGGAGCTCACGCTCGCGCTGCACCGCGTGTTCGAGAGCCCGCACGACAAGATCCTGTGGGACGTCGGCCACCAATGCTACGTCCACAAGCTGCTCACCGGGCGGCGCGATCAGTTTCACACTCTGCGAAAGCTGGGCGGCCTCTCGGGCTTCCCCAAGCCCGGCGAGAGTCCGCACGACTGGTTCCACACGGGGCACGCGGGGACCTCGCTCTCGTCGGCGATGGGGATGGCGGCGGCCCGGGACCTGCAGGGCGGCACCCACAAGATCGTCGCGGTCGTGGGCGACGGCTCGCTGCCGAACGGCATGGCGATGGAAGCGATCAACCACATCGGGCATCTCAAGCCGGACCTGATCGTCGTCCTGAACGACAACGAGCTCGCGATCTCGCGCACGACCGGGGCGATGGCTGCCTACCTGGGGCGCATCATGGCGGGCACGTTCTACACCCGGCTGCGCGAGGGCGTGCAGAATCTCTTGAAGAAATTCCGCCGGGTCGGGCCTCCCGTCATGCACCTCGCCAAGCATCTGGAAGAGGAGATCAAGGGGATGGGCGGGCCCGGCGTCCTGTTCGAGGAGCTCGGCCTGCGTTACCTGGGCCCGTTCGACGGCCACGACCTCGGGGAGCTGACCGAGGTCTTCCGGAAGGTCAAGTCGCTCAAGGGACCCACCCTGGTGCACGTCGTCACCAAGAAGGGGAAGGGCTTCGCGCCGGCGGAAGGCGACCCGATCGCCTACTACGCGCCCGCGCCGACGTTCGACGTGGTCACGGGAGCCATCCCGGTGGCCGCGCGCAAGGTGCCCTCGTATTCGGACGCCTTCACGGACACGCTGATCAAGCTCGCGGAGGAGGATCCGCGGATCGTCGCGGTGACCGCGGCGATGCTGGAGGGCACGAAGCTCAAGAAGTTCCAGGCGCGTTTCCCCGAGCGGATCTTCGACGTGGGGATGGCGGAGGAACACGCCGTGACGTTCGCCGCGGGGGCGGCCGCGCAAGGTCTGCGGCCGTTCGTGGCCATGTATTCCACCTTCTTGCAGCGCGCGTACGACCAGGTCATGCACGACGTGTGTCTTCAGCATCTGCCCGTCGCGATCACGCTCGACCGGGGCGGGCTCGTCGGCGAGGACGGGCCGACGCACCACGGGGTCTTCGACTTCGCGTACCTCCGGCACCTGCCGGGCCTCGTGGTCATGGCGCCGTCCGACGAGAACGAGATGGCCCGCATGATGGCCACCGCCGCCCGCTTGAACCAGCCCTCGTCCATCCGGTTTCCCCGCGGCGAGGTCCAGGGGGTCGCCCTGGACCAGAGGCTCTCCCCGTTGCCGGTCGGCAAGGGGCGGATCGTCCGGGAGGGGCGGGATCTCGCTCTGCTCTCCATCGGCACCCAGCTCGGCTGCGCGCTCGAGGTCGCCGACCGGCTCGAGCGCGAGCACGGGCTCCGGGTCGCAGTGGCCGACGCGCGCTTCGTGAAGCCCCTCGACGAGGAGCTGATCGCGGAGCTCGCGGCGCGGTGCGGCCGGATCGTGACGCTTGAGGAGCACGCGCGCCTGGGCGGGTTCGGGAGCGCGGTGCTGGAGTGCCTCGCCGGCCGGGGGCTGCGTCCGCCGGTCCTGGTCATCGGGCTGCCGGACGTCTTCATCGAGCACGGCTCGCTGCGCCAGCTCCGGGAGCGGTACGGGCTCGCGGCTGGTCCCGTCTTCGAGCGCGTGCGCGAGTTCTGCGGGCTGCCCGCTCCCCGCTGATCTTCTTCCGCGTCGAGACCCACGCGCGGCTGGAATCCACGAACGACCGCGCCCTGGCCCTCGCGGCGGGGGGCTGCCCGGAGGGGACGGTCGTCGTGGCGTCCGAGCAGACCGGGGGCCGCGGTCGCCTGGGCCGCCGCTGGCACTCGCCGGCCGGCGCCGGCTTGTGGTGCTCCGTCGTCTTGCGCCCGACGCTGCCTCCCGACCGTCTGCCCGCCCTGGGACTGCTTGGGGCGGTCGCCGCGGCCCGCGCGGTGCGCGCCTTGTACGGGATTCCGGTGGCGCTCAAGTGGCCGAACGACCTACTCGCGCACGGCGCCAAACTCGGCGGGGTGCTGTGCGAGATGGGCGGCGGGTCGTGCGTGGTGGGGATCGGCGTCAACGTGAACCTGGACCGCGACGCCTTCCCGCCGGAGTTGCGGGCGACGGCGACGTCGATTTCGGCGGAGACCGGCCGGGCGGGGGACCCCGGCGCGCTCCTGGCGCGGGTGCTCGAGGAGGCCGGCGCGCTGTACGCGGAGCTCGCGGTCCGGGGCGAGACCGACACGCTGCTGGCGGCGTGGGCCGGGCTCGCGTCGCCCACGGGGACGGCGATGCGAGTGCGGCATGCCACGGGCGAACTGGAGGGGACGGTGGCGGGGGTGGCGCCCGACGGGGCGCTGCTGCTGCGCACGGCCGGCGGCACGGTCGAGCGTATTCACGCCGGCGATGCAACGAT
>CAYHEI010000504.1:0-2710 GCA_964355385.1 uncultured bacterium
GACTGGAGTTCAGACGTGTGCTCTTCCGATCTGCCGTGGGGCACCAGCGCGACGATCAGGCGGAGACCTTCCTGCTGCGCCTCGTCCGGGGCGCGTCGGGCAGCGGCCTCGCGGGCATCGCGCCCGTGCGGCCACTGTGGAATCCGCTCGCCCGCTCGCGCGGAACGGCTGTCCGGCTGGTCCGCCCGCTGCTCGCGCGCTCCCGGGAGGAGATCGAGGCGTACCTCCGCCGGCGGGGCGCGCGCGCCCGGCTTGACCCGACGAACCGCGGACGTGAGCCGCTGCGCAACCGCATCCGGCACGAGCTGCTCCCGCTTCTGGAGCGCCGGTTCAACCCGGGCAGCCGCACGCTGCTGGCCCGCGCCGCGCAGGCGTTGGGCGAGGATGGCGTGGTCCTTGACGGCATCGCGCGCAGGAGCGCGCGCCGCATGGGATTCGATATTGACCGCGCGCAGAAGCGCGCGACAGCGGTCGGCGGCGTGATCCGCCTCCCGGTGGCCGCGCTCCGCCGGTTGCCGGTCGCCGTGCGGCGCCGGGTGTTCCGGTCCGCGGCTGTCGCCGCCGGGGCGGACCCGCGCGCGCTCGCGCAACCGCATCTCGACGCGCTCGTGCGGCTGGTCGCGGCCGCTTCGGGCCGGACCTCCCTGCCCGGCGCGGAAGCGCTCTGCACGGGCCGGGTGATCTCCTTCCGGCGGCGGCCCGCGTGAGCCCGCTCGCGGCGGCGGCCCTGCTCTGGGCCGCCTTCCTGGTCACGACCTTCTGGGCGCGGGGCGTCTCGGTCCCCGGCCTCGCGCTCGCGCTGCGCGAGTCCCTCGCGCCGCCCTACGACTGGTCCGGGGCGGCGGCGACGTGGCTGTCCCATGCGCGGGGCGCGGCGGGGGCGTTGGGGATCCTCGCCGCGGCGCTGGGCGCGGGCGCGCGCTGCGGCGCCTGGCTGTCCCCGGGAGCGCCCGCGAGGCGGTTGGAGGCGGCAGGCCTCGGGCTCGCGGTGCTCGGCACCGCGGTGCTCGGGGCGGGGCTGGCCGGGCTCGCGCGTCCGGCGTGTTTGGTCGCGGTGGTCGGGACGGGCGTCCTCGCGGGACTTGGAACGGCCGCGTGGCCGCGGCCGCGCTTGCCGCGCGCGGGCGGGCCGGTGGCGACCGCACTCCTCGTTGGGACCGTCGCGTGCTGCGTGCTGGCCCTCGCGTTCGCGCTCGCGCCGGAGGCGGGTTGGGACGCGCTCTCGTATCACCTGAACGCTCCGCGCATCTGGCTGGCGGAGGGGCGGATCCGTGCGATTCCGCATCTGGTCCAGAGCTTCTTTCCCTTCCTCGCGGAGATGTGGTTCATGCTGGGGCAGGCGTTGGGCGGGGACGAGGCGGCGAAGCTGCTGAACTGGGCCATGCTCCCGCTGACCGTCGCCGCGCTGGCCGCGCTGGCGCCCGGGACGGAGGGGCGGCTCGCGGGCCTGCTGTACGCCGCGCTCCCCGCGAGCGGCCTCTTGGCGGGGGAGTGCTACGTGGATCTCGAGGCGGCATGGCTCGGCCTCCTCGCGATCGGGACGCTCCGCCGCCGCTCCCCGGGGGCGCGCCTCACCGGCGGGGCGCTGGCGGGCGTCGCGCTCGCGTGCAAGCCGACCACCTTGCCGATGGTGCTCGTCGTGCTGGCCTGGCCGCGCGTATCGCGGGCCGTGCTGCTCGCGGTCCTGCTCGCCTTCGTCGCGTGGCCCGTTCGGAACTGGTGCTGGACCGGCAACCCGGTCTATCCGTTGCTCGCGCGCTGGATCGGCGGGGACGGCTGGAACCCCTTCGTCCCTTCCACGCTGCTCGCCCCGCTTCCCGCCGCGCACGCCGGGCACCCGTTGCTCGCGCTCGCCCGGTTCCCGTGGGAGTACGCAGACGACGCGCGGGCGATCGGGGTGCGGCTGTCCCCCCTGCAGCCGGGACTGTTGCCGGCCGCGCTGCTGCTCCGGGGCCGCCGGGAGCTCGCGGCCCCCGCGCTCGCGTGCGTGCTGTCCGCCGTGCTGTGGATCGCCGCGGGCGGCGGCGACGGCCGGTATCTCCAGCCGTTCGCGGCGCTCGCCGCGCTCCTCGCCGCGGCGGGCGCGCTCGCGCTGGCCGCCCCCACGCGGGGGTCTCGCCCGCGGGGGCTGCGCGCCGCGGTCGCGGCGCTCCTGGCCCTGGGCGTGGCGGGCCAACTCGCGCACGAGCTCGAATACGTCTCCCGCTCCTACGCTCCGTGGCGCGCCGCCCTGGGCGCGGAGCCGCGCGCCACCTGGCTGGCGCGGGGCCTCCTGCCGAACTTCGAGTTCGCCCCGTTCGCCCGTCGGATCAACACCGAGCTGCCGCGGAACGCGCGGCTCCTGGCGTTCACCGACGTGATGGCCTACTACATCGACCGCGAGGTCGTGTGCGACGTCCTCCCGGATCTCCCGCCCGCAGCGCTTCGGCTTTTCGCCGCCGACCCCGACCCCGTCCGCTTCCGGAAGCGCCTGCGCCGGCTCGGCCTCGGCTGGTTCTACGTCAACCCCGATCAGCTCGCGGCCGCGGCGCACGCCGGCCAGCTCGGGTTTCCGCCCGGGACCGCGGCGGCGTGGGCGGGTTTCTGGCGCCGGTACGCGGAGCCCGCGGTCGCGTTCGGCTTGCTCGGGGCGTTCCGGCTGCGGAGCGAGGCGGCCGCGGCCCCCGGCCCCCCCCCTACGCACCCCGCGCAGCCCGGCGGGGCGGGGATC
>CAYHEI010000505.1:0-2709 GCA_964355385.1 uncultured bacterium
ACTCTTTCCCTACACGACGCTCTTCCGATCTTTGACCGCCTTGCCGCCGTTGACCTTGCGATAGGGCGACTCGAGAAAGCCCAGCTCGTTGATGCGGGCGTACGTCGCCAGGGACGAGATCAGGCCGATGTTCGGACCCTCGGGCGTCTCGATCGGGCAGACCCGTCCGTAGTGGGAATGATGCACGTCCCGCACCTCGAACCCCGCCCGCTCCCGGCTCAAGCCGCCGGGCCCGAGCGCCGAAAGCCGGCGCTTGTGCGTGATCTCGGCGAGCGGATTGGTCTGGTCCATGAACTGGCACAGCTGGCTGCTCGCGAAGAAACTCTTCACGGCCGCCGAAAGCGGCTTGGTGTTCAGCAGCACGTTCGGCAGCACCGTCGAGAGGTCGACGAGCCCCATGCTCGCCCGGACCACCTTCTCCACGCGCGCGAAGCCGATCCGGAACTGGTTCTCGAGCAGCTCGCCGATCGAACGGACCCGGCGATTGCCCAGATGGTCGATGTCGTCCTTGGAGCCCTCGCCGCCGTTGCACAGGCGGACGAGCGCCTTCATGGTTTCGGCGATGTCCTCCTTGGTGAGGGTCCGGATGGACTGCGCCACGCTCCGGCCGAGCTTCTTGTTCAGCTTGTAGCGCCCGACGGCGGCGAGATCGTACTTGCGGGGGTTGAAGAAGAGGTTTTCCAGCAGCGTCCGCGTGCTCGCCGCCGTCGCGGGGGAGGTCGGAGACAGCTTCTGATGCAGCTCGTGCAGCGCGCCCTCCTCCGTCCGGGACTTGTCGCTCTTCAAGGTGTCCCAGATCGAGAAGCCGTCCTCGGGATGGTCCAGGATCAGGACACGGATCGTCTCCACCCGGCCTTTCACGGCGACCGCCTTACACAGGACTTCCTTCTCCCGCGCGCCCTCCGCGGACTTGATCTTGCGGTAGGTCGCGTTCGGATCGCGGGACTCGCCGTCCTCCATCCGAATGAGCATCTCGCCGGCTTCGGGGTTGACCGCCCAGATCTTGCAGTTCGCCTCGGCCAGGATCTCCCCCGTGTGGGGGTCCACGACCGGCGCCGCGGTGATCCGGCCCTTCAAGCGCGCGAGGTCGTCCGCGGCCACGTCCTCCATCGAGTAGAAGAGCTTCAGAATGTCCTCGTCGGTCGTGTAGCCCATCGCGCGCAGGAGCGTCGTCGCCAGGACCTTCTTGCGCCGGTCGATGCGGGCGTACAGGATGTTGTTCAGGTCGAACTCGAACTCGAGCCAGATGCCGCGATACGGGATCATCCGCGCCACGTACATCTTCTTCCCGCTCTGGAGACTCCGCTCCTCGTCTTCCTCGAACACCAGGCCCGGCGACCGGTGCAACTGGGAGACCACGACGCGCTCGGCGCCGTTGATGATGAAGGTGCCGTTCTCGGTCATCAGCGGGAGCTCGCAGAGAAAGACCTCCTGCTCCTTGATTTCCTTCACCAGGCGCGTGGACGTCACCTTTTCGCCGATCTTCTCGCGCTCGCGCACCACGAGGCGCAGGACCGCCTTGAGCGGCGCGGCGTAGGTCAGGCCCCGCTCGCGACAGGCGTCCGGCAGGTACTTCGGCCCGCCCAGCGTGTAGCTGACGAACTCGAGATAGGAGTCCTCGGCCAGGTCATAGATGGGGAACGAGCTCCGGAAGACGGCCTGGAGCCCCGTGTCCTTCCGGTCCTCGGGCAGCACGACCTTCTGGAGGAACAGGTCGAACGACTCCCGCTGGACGGCCAGCAGGTTCGGCACCTCCATGATCTCCTGGAACTTCCCCAGCGATGTCCTGGCGTAGGATTCCGTTACCGGCATAGACCCTCCGTGTTCGGGCGGCAAAGTTCGACAGGCGTCAAGCGGGCTTCACCTCGATCGTCGCTCCCGATTCGGCGAACTTGGCCTTGATGGCTTCCGCCTCTTCCGGCGTCACCCCTTCCTTGACCGGCTTGGGCGCGCCGTCCACGAGATCCTTGGCTTCCTTGAGGCCGAGCCCCGTCACCTCGCGCACCACCTTGATCGCCGCGATCTTCTTTTCCCCGGCCGCTGCCAGGATGACGTTGACCGTCGCGGGAGCTTCCTTCGCGCCCGCCGCCGCACCACCGCCCGCCGCCGGCGCCGCCGCCACGGCGACCGCCGCCTGCGCCGAGACCTGGAACTCGGTCTCGAACGACTTGATGAAGTCGTTGAACTGAAGCAGCGTCCAGGACTTCATGTCTTCCAGCACTTCCGTTGGATTGAGCTTGCTCATGGCTTTTCTCCTTTATTGACTGGTTCCAAATTAATGACGGAACAATTCAAGATGGGATGTTCTGGGCGGCCGCGCGGGCGGCCACCACCATCTTCACGTACACGCCCTTGAAGTCCCGGGCGCCCCGTTGCAGCACCGCCTTCAGGCCGACCGCGACCGAGGTCAGCAGTTCGTGGCGCCCGGGCAGCGCCGCGAGGGTTTTCAGTTCGGCCGGCGCCACCGCGCGCCCCTCCACCATCCCGCCCTTGAACTTGACCTTCTCGTGCTCGGCCGCGTAGGTCGTCAGCACCTTGATCGTGGAGACCACATCCGACTGCGCGAACGCCACGGCGGTGGTCTGGGTCAGCCAGCCGAGGCACCCGTCGGCCCCCTCGCCCTCGCACGCCTTGCGCATCAGGCGGTTCTTCACGATCTTCAGCCGGGCTCCCGAGGGCCGCAGCGACTTGCGCAACTCGAAGGTTTCC
>CAYHEI010000506.1:0-2691 GCA_964355385.1 uncultured bacterium
TCCAAGCCGGCGGCCGCGCCCGCCGCGGCGTCCTCGCCCGCGCCGGCGGCCCCCGCGGCCGCCTCGTCCACGATCCTGTCTGCGGAGCGGCTCGTGTACGTGAGCGACGCAACAGGCAAGCGGGAGATCTGGTCGGTCGCCCCGGACGGATCGGCCAAGACGTGCCTGACCGGATTCGCCTTCGCGCACTGGCGTCCGGCCTTCGAGCCCGGCGGGCGCATCCTCGCCTGCGCGGGGCACAAGACGCCCGGCGGCGTGAACATCTGGTTGCTGCGGCTGGGACAGGACGCCGTCGCGCTCACGGATTTCGCCGAAAACGAGGACATGCTCGTCGCTTGGGCGTCCGGCGCGACCCGCGTCGTCTTCGTGCGGCGCGGCCAGTTCTGGGTCGCGGAACCGGATGGATACAACGTCCAGACCATCCAGATCGGCGGGACGATCGTGGACATGGCCGCGAGCGCCGCTTCCACGCGCGTGGTGTTGGTGTCGAACACGCTGAACCAGAACCGGATCGTGACCGTGGAAATCGGCAGCGGCGTCGTGCATAATATCGCGGACGGCGACCGCCCGGCGTTCTCCCCCGACGCCGCGCGCATCGCGTACCGCGGGTTTGAGGGCGTCATGGCGATGCAGGCGGACGGCTCCGCGCCGCCGATGCTCGCTAAGACGATCGTCGCCGACGGCCCGCTCGTCTGGGATTCCGCGGGGACGCGGATCGCGTTCACGGGGCGCATTGCCGACGTGGAGAACGTCATGACGATCGAGGCCGCGGGCGGCGGGCGCCCTCCCATCGCGGTGACGACGCGGGGCGGCGTGGCGCAATGTTTCTCGCCCGACGGCAAGCGCATCGCGTACCTCTTCCAGGGCGACCTGTGGCTCGCCACGCTCGACGGGGCGACCTTTACCCGGCTGACGGAAGATGGGACCGTCCAGGCGCCGATCTGGTGGGGGAATCACTATGTTCCGTAACTCGCTCGCCCGCACAACCATGGCATTTCTAATCGTCATGGTGGCGGGCTGCAAGGGGAAGGAAGCGCCGAAGCCGGTCTTCAAACCCCAGGTCCAGGCCGTCGCGGGTCCGCCGGGACTACTCGTGTACGCGAGCCAGGGACGCGTGTACCGCCTGCGCAAAGGCGAGGCGCCCGAGCAGCTCGCGGCCGGCCCGGCCTGGTTCCCCGTCCTGAACGCGGACGGGAGCCTGCTGGCGTACTGGGAGGACCGGGGGGAGACGATGCGGCTCGTGGTGATGAACATCGTCAGCCGCGCGACAACGACGATCGGGGAATGGTCCAGCCTGGGCGCGCTGGGCCGCAGTCTGAACCTGCGCAACGCGCCTTGCTGGGACTCGAAGCGCGATCGGGTCTATTTCGCGGACGGCCGCCAGATCTGGGAGGCCGACGCGGACGGCGGCAATCTCGCCACCGTGTACGAGCACGCGCGCGGCGGATGCTACAGCGTGACCGTCTCGCCCGAGAGCGACCGCTTCGCCTTCGTCAGCGTGACGGAGAAGGACCAGAACCTCTGGACGTACTCGACGCGGTCGAAGAAGGCCCTGGCGCTCACCGATTACACGCTGCAGGACGGCGCCACCGGAGCCCCGGCCTGGGGGCCCGTCGGCGGCAAGCTCGCCTACGTCCTCTACAAGGCCGAGGAGTCGAACCTCTGGATGATCCCGGCCGACGGGGGACAGGCCGTCGTGCTGACCAAGGAGGGACGGACCAACGCTCCCGCCTGGGAGTCCACCGGCAAGCTGCTCGCGGTCTCCAGCGGCGCGCAGAACGCCTACGCGTGGCAGATCGCACTCGTGAAGGCCGAGGACGGCCGCTTCCTCCAGCAACTCACCAACGCTCCCGCGGGCGCCTGCTCGCCGTCTCTCAACGGAGCGTGGTAACTCGCGCCCGGGGCGTTGTCCTGGGACCCCGTCTGGCCGTATAATCCACGTTGAGCTTGCCAGGTTTGAGAATGTTCTGAAGCTTGAAACCATCTAACGAAGGAGATCGCGTGGTCACAACCGTCGCCGACCGCATCGCCGGGACCGATTTCGAGAAGATGACCGCCCCGCAGATCTTGGAGTGGGGCCTCAAGGAGTTCGGGCAGAAGATCGCGCTGGCGTCCAGCTTCGGCGCCGAGGACGTCGTGTTGATCGACCTGCTGGTCAAGATCGACAAGAAGGCGCGGATCTTCTGCTTGGACACGGGCCGTCTCCATCAAGAAACGTACGACGTGATGGACGCCATCCGGACGAAGTACGGCATCTCCATCGAGGTCTACTTCCCCGATGCGACACGCACCGAAACGATGACGCGCGCGAAGGGCATGAATCTCTTCTACGAGTCCATCGAGAACCGCAAGGAATGCTGCGGCATCCGCAAGGTGGAGCCGCTGAACCGGGCGCTCGCGACCGTCGGAGCCTGGATCACCGGGCTGCGGCGCAACCAGAACGTCACGCGCAACACCGTCTCCAAGGTCGAGGTGGACGCGGCGCACGGCGGCATCCTCAAGCTGAACCCCATCGCCGACTGGACGAGCGAGCAGGTGTGGGCCCACATCAAGCAGCACGGGGTCCCGTTCAACAAGTTGCACGAGCAGGGCTTTCCGTCCATCGGCTGCGCCCCGTGCACCCGCGCGATCAAGCCCGGCGAGGACGAGCGCGCCGGCCGCTGGTGGTGGGAAAACCCGGACTCGAAGGAG
>CAYHEI010000507.1:0-2691 GCA_964355385.1 uncultured bacterium
CCCTCGGCGCGCCGGCGGTGCAGGCGGCCGGGTCGCAATCCGGCCTGACGACGCTGTTCGTGCAGTCGCCTCCCCGACTCGGCGCCGTGCTGACCGCCCCGCCCGGAGGCCTGATCACGTTCGGGAGCCAGGTGACGCTCTACCTGGACGTGACCAACACGGGGGAGGCGACGGCCGACGCGACGGCGCCGTCCGCCCCGGTGCTCACGGGGCCGGGCGTGCTGACGCCGCTGCCGTGCCCGCCGGTCGGCTCCCCGTGCCCCGTGGACGGGTCGAGCGCGTCCGCCGCGGCGATCACGGGCGCGGGCGGGTCGGCCCGCTTCACGTGGGCGTACCGCGCCGACGGCGCGGGCGCCGCGACGTTCGCCGTCGGCGCCGCGGGCGTGGACCGCAACACCCGGGCGCCCGTGTCCGCCGCCCTGGTCTCCGTCCCGTTGCTCGTGGGCCCGCCCGCGCTGCTGAGCCTCACCGTCACCGGGGGGCGGGACCTGGTGCCCGGGCAGGCGTTCACGCTCACGGTGGCCGTACTCAATCCCGGGGCGACCCCGATCGTCCAATCCGGCTTCGCGGCGGCGCTCAACGGCGCGGCCGGGTGGCTGACCGTCGTGGCCGTGTCTCCGCCCGTTCCGCGCCGGTACGAGCCGTGTTCGGCGTGCGCGCTCGGCGGCGAGGACGGCTGCTGCCGTCTCGAGTACGTCCTGACCCTGCGTCTCGCGGCGGAGGCGCCGTTGGGCGCCGGGACGATCGCGGTGACGGCGTCCGGCGCCGATGTCCTGGGGCTGCCCGTGATCTCGGCGGCCGCGCCCTTCGCGGTGCGGGTCTTTCCGGGCGTGTCCAAGCTGGCCGCCGTGGCGGACAACCCCTTCCATCCCGCTCGCGGGACGCCCGCGGACGTCACGTTCGTGGTCGCGCCGGCCCAGAGCGACGGCCCCGTCTCGCTCCGCATCTACACGCTCGGCGGCGAGCTCGTCCGCTCGCTTGTGGACGAGACGCTCGCGGCGGGCGTCTGGCACGCGGCGTGGGACGGACGCAACGACGCGGGCCAGCGGGTCGCGTCCGGCCTCTACCTCCTCCTCTACCAGGCCCGCGGCGTCCGGGATGTCGTCCGGCTCGCCGTGATAAAGTAAGATTCGATGCGCCTGCTGACGGTTCTCATGCTGATGCTGCCGACCGGCATGGCGCATGCCGGGGCGGGGACGACGCAGGCCGAGTTCCTCAAGATCGGGCTGAGCCCGCGCGCCGCCGCGATGGGCGGGGCGTTCGGCGCGGTCGCGGACGACCTGGGCGCCATCGAGTACAATCCCGCGGGTCTTTCCCAGCTCAACAACAGCCAGGTGTCCGCTCAGTACGTCCAATGGATCGGGGACGTCCGCTTCGCCTCGCTCGCCGGGGCCCACGTCGTGCCCTTCCTCGGCACCGTGGGCGTGAGCCTGAGCACCCTCGACATCGGCGGCGGTCTCTTGGGCACGAAGGACATCGAGGGGTCGCTCAAGAACTTCGCCGCGCTCGGCTACGTGATCCGCGCGGCCTGGTCGCGGGCGCTGCGCGAGGACGTCTGCGTCGGGGCCGGCGCGAAGATCCTCGAGGAGGACATCGGCACCTTCGCGTCCTCGGGGTTCGCCGTGGACGCGGGCGCGTTGTACACCCCGATGCGCGGCGCGAGCTTGGGTCTGGCGATCCTGAACCTCGGCACGGCGGCGGCGTTCGAGCGCGAGAAGAACGGCCTCCCCCTTCTGATCAAGCTGGCGGGGGCCTGGAAGGGGATGGAGGGGGAGTACGGCCAGGTGATCGCTTCCGCGGACCTCGACTGGGCACCCAAGCCCCGCAACCGCCTGGCTCCGTCGTTCGGGGTTGAGTACTGGGGCGGCCGCTACTTCGCGCTTCGGGCGGGCTACGCGCTGACGGACACCGATCTTTCCGAGCTGGTCGGCTTCTCGGCGGGACTGGGCGCCCGCTGGCAGGCGTTCCGGTTCGATCTCGCCTACGCCCCGTTCTCCGCGCTGGGGCAGGCGATCCGGGGCTCGGTGAACTGGGAGATCTGGCCGCTGGTCACGCTCGGCCTGCCCGGCTCCTCCGTGGGGGAGCCGCGCGCGCTGTCGGGGACGCGGGTGCAGCTTCCCGCCCCGCCGTACGTCACGGCCGAGGCGGGGGAGGGGAGCGTCCTGCTCAAGTGGGACACGCCGCAGGGGACGGGCATCGCCGGCTACAACGTCTACTACAAGCGGGAGGGGGAGTCGCGGTACTCGAAGTTCAACGACGAGCCGACGCTCTCGACCGCCATGATCATCGGGGGGCTCCAGACGAACGCGCGCTACTTCTTCATCGTCAAGGCGGTGGACGACGCGCGTCCCCCGCGCGAAAGCGCGCCGTCCCCCCAGTCCACCGCGATCCCGTACTGACCTGACGCCTTTCGACTCGGTTTCCCTCTTTCTGCTCGCGGTGGCGGGGATTCTCCTGGCCGCGACGCTCGGGGACATCGTCTTCCGCCGGGCGGGCGTCCCGGACGTGCTCTGGCTCCTCGCCGCCGGGGCGGTCCTCGGCCCCGGCACGGGACTCGTCGCGCCCGCCGCCCTCGCGGGGGCGGCTCCCGCCGTCGCCGCCGTCGCGCTCGTCGTGGTGTTGTTCGAGGCCGGCGGACGCCTCGCGGCGCCGGAGCGGTTCCCGGGCGCCCCGCGCGCCGCCGCCCTGGCG
>CAYHEI010000508.1:0-2690 GCA_964355385.1 uncultured bacterium
ACGGTTCGCCACTCCCGTGACGATGCCGGAGCCGAACACGGTGGTCGAGGTGCAAGACGGCGAGACGATAACTCAAGCCGCGGCGAGAGTGATTCCGGATGCGCCGATTCAATTCCCCGCGTACGATCAGGCGAAGCTTGCGCTCGACTCCACCACGGTTGAAGACATTGATCAGTTGTGGGATTGGGTACGCGCAGACCGCGAACGACTGGCCGGTCGTGTCGGAGTGCCTCTACTGGGGCGCCCGGTTCTTCCACGAGCGGTACCGGCTGCCGATCTACGTCACCGAGAACGGGCTCTCGTCCATGGACTGGATCGCGCGGGACGGCCGCGTGCACGACGCCGGCCGCATCGACTTTCTCGCGCGCCACCTCGCGCAGTTGAAGCGCGCCGCGCAGGACGGCGTGCCCGTGCGCGGGTATTTCCAGTGGTCCATCCTGGACAACTTCGAGTGGGCGGAAGGTTACAAGGAACGCTTCGGCCTGGTGTACGTGGACTACCCTACCCAGCGGCGCATCCCCAAGGACTCCGCGTACTGGTACCGGGATCTCATCTCGACCAACGGCGCGACGCTTTAACGCCGGATCCCCTCCGACCATGAATCGCCGACGCGTGGCGATGTTCGTCACCATCATCTTCACCCTCTGGGGGGGCGCGCACGCCTACCTGGGCGTGCGGCTGATCACGGCCGCGCATCTGCCGCGGCCGTGGGCCGCGACGGCGTGGGGCGTCCTCCTGGCGTTCATGGTCTCGGTCCCCGCGTTGCTCCTGAGCTACCGCCGAGGGCACGCGACGGCGACGGCGCGGCTGCTGCGCTGGCCGGCGCACCTCTGGATGAGCGTGGCGGGCATGGCAGTGCCGGTCGTGCTGGTCCGCGACCTCGCGTGGGTCGCCGCCGTGGCGGCGGGAATGACCTGGACGGCCGATCCGCGCGCAGTCAGCGCGGCGACGGTCGGCGTGGCGCTCGCGCTCGCGGGGGCGGGATTCGCCCAGGCGTTGGGCCGGCCGCGGCTCGTCCGGATCCGCATTCCCCTGCCGGGCTTGCCGCACGAGCTTGACGGGTTCCGCATCGCGCAAGTCAGCGACCTGCACGCGGGCGGGACGGTCCGCGCGGGGTTCCTGCGCCGGGTGGTGCGCGACGTCAACGTGCTTCACCCCGACCTGATCGCCGTCACCGGGGACCTGGCGGACGGCTTCCCGCCCGAGCTGCGCCGGCATCTACGCCCGCTGGCGCGCCTTCGCGCGCCGCTCGGCGCGTGGTTCGTCACGGGCAACCACGAGTACTACTTCGACCATGCGGCCTGGATGCGCGAGCTGCCTGGGCTGCGCCTGCGCCGGCTCGAGAACGCGCACGTGGTGCTGCGCCGGGGGCGCGCGCGCATTCTCCTGGCGGGCGTGCCCGATCCGGCCGCGGGCGAGTTCACGCCCGGGACGGGCCCGAATCCGGCGCGGGCGCGGCGGGGCGCGAGGCGCTGCCACGTGGCGATCCTGCTCTCGCACCAGCCCCGGACCGCGGTCGCCGCGGCCCGCGCCGGCTTCGACCTCCAGCTCTCGGGGCACACGCACGGCGGTCAGATGTTCCCCTGGAAGCATCTCGTCGCCCGCGTTCAACTGCATCTCTCCGGCCTCCATCGCGTCGGACGGATGTGGCTCTACGTCACACGCGGGACCGGCTACTGGGGGCCGCCCAACCGGCTCGGCGTGCCGGCCGAGATCACGTTGCTCACCCTCAGGAGCACCTCCGCCGCGCCGCGCGTGGCGTCGAACGGCACGCGCGTCTCCGCCAGCCGGGGCCGCCGGTCAGCCCGACCCAGCCGCCACAGGCCCCCCAAGAGCAGCGGGCCCGCGAGCAGGGGAACGGGCGCCGCCGTGTCAACCGCGAACCACCAGAGCTGAGCCGTCGCCGAACCGAGCAGCACCGCCTTCACCGGGATGTGCCTCATGATGTCCTCCTGGCTGTCGTTCTTGATCCAGGAATAGCGCGCCTGGGGGCCGTCGGGGCGGCCGATCGGAGGACTTTGTCAGGGGGTGGGCGAAGCGACGAGGCCCCGAGCGAGCGGAGCGAGCCGAGGGGTCAGGCGGGGGTGGTCAGGCCGAGCGTACGGGTGAAGAACGCCAGGACGTCCCGCACATGCTCGTCCCAGTATTCCCAGGTGTGGGCGCCCGGATACTCGGTGTAGACGTGGGGGTAACCGAGCTTCTCCAGATGGGTGTGAAACGTCCGATTATCGTTGAGCAGAAAGTCCTCTGCCCCGCAGTCGATCCAGAGGGCCGGGCGCGCGGCCCGGGCGCACCGCTTCGCGAGCGCGAGCAGGTCGTCGGGCCCGCCGGCCGGCTTCGGGCCGAAGATCCGGTCCATTTCCAGTTTCCATTCCCCCGTTTCGCCGAGGGTCCCCGATCCCCGCAGCAGCGCGCCGGAGTGGCTGGCCGCGGCCCGGAAGAGCGAGGGGTATTTCAGGGCGAATTTCAACGCGCCGTACCCGCCCATCGAGAGGCCGCTCACGACGCGTCCCCGGCGCGACGCGACGGTGCGAAAGCGCCCGTCCACGAACCCGATGAGATCCTTGACGATCTGGGTCTCGTGCGCCGCGTTCTTGTCGGCCCGGGAATCCGTGTAGAAGCCGCGCCCGCCGTCGGGCATCACGACGATGAGGGGCAAGTCCCCGAGGTAGCGCTCCAGGCTCGTCCAG
>CAYHEI010000509.1:0-2686 GCA_964355385.1 uncultured bacterium
GCGGGCCGGCGCACACTGGGCCTCCGCACCGGTCGTACAGCGCCCGTTCAGCCTCGTCCGGCCCGACCCTCGATCGGAAAAGGACTTCTTCAGCGGCGTGCAAAGCATTCCCCGGGGGATCCAATGCCGGCCAAACGGTACAATGGCGAAGGCTGAACTCAAGCAAGGAGGGTGGCGTGCATAGAGAGAACATCTCTTCAGGGTCGAAGTGGGAACCGATCATCGGCTATTCGCGGGCGGTGAAGGCCGGCAACACGGTCTTCGTGTCCGGGACGACCGGCGCGGGGGCGGACGGCAAGATCGTGGACGGGGGCGTCGAGGTGCAGGCGCGCCAGGCGCTGAAGAACATCGAGGCCGCGCTGCAGAAGGCGGGAGCGTCGATGAAGGACGTTGTCCGCACGCGCCTGTTCATGACGAACATCGCGGAATGGGAGATCGCCGCCAAGGCGCACGGGGAGGTCTTCAAGGAGATCCGCCCCGCAACGACGATGGTGCAGGTGGCGAAGCTGATCTCGCCGGAGATGCTCATCGAGATCGAAGCCGACGCCGTTATCGGGTAGCGCGGTGAATCGCGGACGGGTCAGCTTCACGTTCGACGACGGATGCCTGTCGACGCATGCAAACGTGTTCCCGCGGCTGCGGGATGCGGGGATAAGAGGGAACCTGGCGGTGGTGACGGACTATGTGGGCAAGGAGAACAAGTACTCCTGGAGGCAGATCGCCGGGATGGCCGCCGCCGGCTGGGAGATCTTGAGCCACTCGCGGACGCACGACTTCCGCGACATGACGCCGGAGAAGAACCGGGCGGAGGTGGTGGAGAGCCGCGAGATTCTCCAGGGACGCGGGTACGCGGCGAGGATCTTCAACTTCCCCGGCGGTCCCTGGTCGGGGGAGACCCAATTCGCCCCGGGGACGCTGTTCGACGACCTCGTTCGGTGGACCTACGATGCCTACCTGCCCGACCAGGGTCCGCATCCGCTCGTCGAGCCGCTGGACCGGTACAACCTCGGCCACCTGTGCTGCGAGTGCTACGGGATCGCCAAGTACGAGGCGCCGCTGGAGGAGGTCTTCACGATCGTGGACCGGGCGGCCGCCGACGGTTCATGGTGCCAACTGCTCTGGCACGACGTGCAGGGCGCGTACGTGGAGAAGCTGGAACGGGTGATCGCGCGGGTCGTTCCCCTCGTGCGAGCGGGGAAGCTGGCCAACGTCGCGCTGAGCGAGGGCCTCGGGCTCGCTCCTCAGTAGGCCGGACGGTATGAGGACGTCGCGGCGTCCTGCCGGGACACGATCGATCCGGCCGGCACATCCAATCCTTCGCCGCGCCACCGTTGATCGCCGAAGTTCGCGGTGAGCTCGGTGCCGTCGGCGAAGACGGTGCGCTGCACGAGGCGGTCGGGGGTCAGCCAGCGGAATTCCGTCAGCGGAACGAGCGCCAGCCTCCGATGCAGGGGGCTGAAGAACTTGTAGTGTGCGAGGATGCCCGCCTTGTCCCGCGCGAACGACTTGCGGGTGAAGTGGTAGAGGGGCGGGACGTTGTAGAGCTGCTCGAGGAGGGCGGTGACCGCCTCCAGTCCCTTGAACTTCAGGCTGGGCGTGCCCCAATGATGCGTGGCGACGTAGCAGTCGTGGAAGGCGGCCTCGTAGAGCGGGATCCGCCAGCGGGGGTCATACGAGGCGCGCCTGAAATTGGATTTCAGGGAGGTCTTCTTGAAGAACACGGTGGGCTCTTCCGGCGGCCACCACCCGCCTAGATACCATTTCGAGTGCGCGTCATCAAAGTCCTTGTCCTGCCAGCCGCCCAGCGCCGGCGTCAGGACACCGTGGCCGAAGTGGGCCGCCACAATCGCCTGCGCCGAGCCGCCCTCCGAGCCGACCGGGACGCCGAACGTGCTGGCGATCCATTGCATGCGAGCCACGCGCGCGGCGCAGTCCTGGGCCTGCGTCGCGGGATGGTCCGGCGAGAAGTCGTCGAAGAACTGGCCGTAGGCGTCGCAGTCCATGAACCACGACGTGTAGGGCACGCCGCCGATCTTCGCCCGGACGCGCTTCTCCAAGTAAGGGCGCGCCGCCGCGCAGCTCAAGACCTTGCCCTTGCCCTGGTACCCCGGCCGGGGCGTGCCGTCCTCGCGGAGGACGCCGCCCGTGTCGAAGAGCGCCTGGTCGAACTGCGACGTTTCCCAGGAGTCCTTCATCCCGGGCGGGTGAACGCCGTCGTAGGAGTCGTACGGGCCGAAGAGATAGCCGAGCTGGTCCGCCAAACGCGCGACCTCCGGACGGGTGTCCGCCGCGCTCAGCTCGTTGGTGACGAGGCACGCGCGATCCACGCCGCTCTCCGAGAACTCCCGGAGGAAGGCGGTGGAAATGCCGTCACCCCACGTTTCGGGGGGCTCCAGCGCGTCCGGAAAGGCCGCCGCGAGCGCGGCGGAGTCCAGTGCGCGGGTGGAGAGCAGGCCTGACAGCGCCCGCGCGACCTCGTCCTTCACATAGTCGTATTTCCATTCCGAGCGCAGGAGATTGCGCACCGCCTTGCGCCCGGCTTCCGGAAGGGCCGCCCAGACCTTGCCCAGCGGCGACGCGGGATCGGCGAGTTCGGCGCCGGCCAGCGTCTTGAGGAATCGGCTCCAATTGCGCACGTCGCGCGCCTCGAAGGGGAGCCCCCACACATAGGCGTGGAGAGCGCCGA
>CAYHEI010000510.1:0-2685 GCA_964355385.1 uncultured bacterium
GGACGATCGGCCAGCTCCGGATGTTCGCGCAGGTCGTGCTCGAAGGCTCCTGGCTGCGCGCGCGGATCGACCGGGCTCAGCCGGACCGCAAGCCGCTCCCCAAGCCGGACCTGCGCTCGATGCTGGTCCCCATCGGCCCGGTGGCCGTGTTCGGCGCGTCGAACTTCCCGTTCGCCTACTCCACCGCGGGCGGCGACACCGCCTCCGCGCTGGCCGCGGGCTGTCCGGTGATCGTGAAGGCGCACCCGTCGCACCCCCGCACCTCGGACCTGGTCGCCAGCGCGGTCGCGGCCGCCGCCCGGGCATCCGGATTGCCCGCGGGCGTCTTCGGCCACGTCCAGGGCGGCCCCGATGCCGGGCTCGCGCTCGTGCGCCATCCGGGCGTCAAGGGCGTCGGGTTCACGGGGTCGCTCCGGGCGGGCCGGGCACTCTTCGACGCCGCCGCCGCCCGGCCCGAGCCCATCCCCGTCTTCGCCGAGATGGGCTCGGTGAACCCGGTCGTGCTCCTCCCGTCCGCGCTGGAACGCGATGCGGCGGGGCTCGCCAGCGCGCTCGCGCAATCGGCCACGCTGGGTGCCGGGCAGTTCTGCACCAATCCCGGGCTCGTGCTGATGGTGGACGGGCCGCCCGCGAAGGAGTTAGTGTCCGCGCTCGCGGGAAAGATCGCCGCGGTCCCGCCGGCGTCGATGCTCAGCCCCGCGATCCGTGCCTCCTTCGCCACGGGCGCGGAACGGATGGCCGCGGTGCCCGGTGTGGGAATCGCCGCGCGCTCCGCATCGGCGGGCGACGCCGCCAAGAACGAGTCCGGCGCGACGGCCTTCACGGTGTCCGGCCGCGACTTCCTAGCGCACCCCGATCTGCGCGAAGAGGTCTTCGGCCCCTCCACGCTCGTGATCCTCTGCGCGGACCTCGCGGAGCTGCGCGCGGTCGTCGCGTCGCTCCCCGGCCAACTCACGGGCTCGCTCCACGGGTCCGAGGACGAGCTGTCACGCCACGGCGACCTCGTCGCGCTCCTGCGCGAGCGCGTCGGCCGGCTCGTGTTCGGCGGCTTCCCGACCGGCGTCGAGGTCTGCGCCGCCATGCAGCACGGCGGTCCCTACCCCGCGACCACGGACTCCCGCTTCAGCTCCGTGGGCAGCGGCGCCATCCTCCGCTGGGCCCGCCCGGTCTCGTATCAGAACTGCCCGCCGTCGCTTCTGCCGCCCGAACTGCGGAACGCCAATCCTCTCGGTCTGCTGCGCCTCGTGGACGGCGCCTGGTCCTCAAGTCCGATCGGTTGAACCCCCGGCTCCGAGGATGAGCCTCTACGTCGTCGCTTATCCGCGGATGTCCGAGAAGGACTTCGCCTGGATACAAGAGTATCGAAGCAAGCACGATGTGCGCTCCTTCAAGCTGGTTCAGCCGCACTTCACGATGGTCTTCGGAATCCACGATCTCCCCCCGGAAACGATCATCGGGGAGGTCGGCCCCCGGGTCCGTCGAACCCCCATCATCGAGTTCGAACTGAACGTCGCCACCGTCAACCGGGACAGCTCCGGCGAGTCCTACCACGAGTTCCTGGTTCCGGAGCGGGGCCATGCCGGCATCATCCGGTTGCACGATCAGCTCTACGCGGGTGCGCTCCACAAGTATCGCCGGCTCGACATCGACTACATCCCCCATATCGGGATCGGCAACCACACCGATCCCCAGATCTGCAGGCGGAGGGTGGACGCGTTGAACGAAGCGGGTGTCTCGATCCCCGGCCGGATCGAATCGTTGGACGTCATCGAGCTTCAGGACGATGCCGTCAGGACGGTCGAGCGGATCCCGCTGAACGCTTGACTCGAAACTCCGGACAGGCAAGAGAGCTGCCGGAGGATGGACTCGAACCATCACGCTCCTCGCGAACATGGCAGGAGTTATCCCTCGCGTATCACTCCGAGAAAGCGTGCCGGCGTGACGATGACAATCCCCCGAAACGGATTCAAGACGTGCAAGTCCGCGTCACCGGTCACGAGATGAGTGGCCCGTCCATCGACGGCAGCCTCCAGGATCATGTTGTCCTTGGGGTCGCGACAATCGGTCACTTTCGTGCGAGAGGGCGGCACCTCCGCCTTCTCGAGCAACAGACTCATGAATTCCGTGATGGCATCCGCCTCGAGCGACAGCTCGGGCCGTGAGAATACCGTAATCAGTTCTGCGAGTTGGCGCCCGGAGGTGATAAGTGTGAATCGGCCGTCGGCCAACGCGTTCCTGATCGACCGATTGACCGAACTACCCAGCAGGGCGGACACGAAGACATTCGTGTCAACGACGGCTCGATGCATATCGAGCCTGCCGGACCTCCTCGACGATCCTGGTGATCCTGGGGTCGCTCACCCGACCGGCCTGTTTGCGAAGCATCGCGATCACTTTCGTAAATCGGGTACGCCATGTTCCGGCTTCAAGTTTGCGAACCAGGCTGGCGCGCGCGCTCGCAGGCAGGCGGCTAATCATGCGTTCGATCTGCGTGCTGGTCATCTGAATCGTCCCCGCATGATTGTCCCATGCATTCCAATCGTCCGGCAAGAATCGACCCTCACTCAGGAAGTGCCGGCCTTCCCCATCGGATGCCGTGCCGAGGGATGGACTCGAACCATCACGAGCCTTGCGGCTCAAGGGATTTTAAGTCCCCGGCGTCTGCCAATTCCGCCACCCCGGCTC
>CAYHEI010000511.1:0-2681 GCA_964355385.1 uncultured bacterium
CCTGACTTTCAAGGCGCAGGGCGATCGCGATCTGGAGGCCATCGTACTCAAGTGCTTGGCGGCCGACCCGGCGCAGCGCTACGCGAACGCGGGGGACGTGTTGGCGGACCTCCAGGCGCGACGCGCGGGCCGCCCAGTCTCGCCGCTGCGGCACCGTCGTGCCTACCGGTTGAGCAAGTTCGCCAAGCGTAACGCCATCGCCGTCGCCGTCGGCGCGATCGCCGTGGTCGCGCTGGGAGGGGCGGTGGGACGCATCCTGCAGCAAAACACGATCGTTCGTCGGCAGCTTGAACACTCCTATCTCTTGCGCGCTCAGCAGTACGCCGAGCGGGGCGATTTTGCGGCCGCGACGGCGCTGTACGCGGCGCTCGATGATATGAATCCGTCCAACTTGGCCGGGGCGAACGCCCGGGCCTACATGGCCAGAATCGAGGCACCGGTGGCCGTGCTGCCGCAAGCAGGCCCGGTGGGATCCCTTGTGTTTTCGCCGGACGGGGCGGTGCTGGCCGTTCCGGCGAGCAACGGGGTGGCATTCTGGGACGCCCGCACATTTCTACCGACGGGGCGCAGGTTGCCGCATGGGACGGTGGTCGTCTACAGCGCCGACGGTGCCCGAATCGCGACGGCGAGTACGTTTGATCACCAGGTGAGGCTGTGGGACGGTCGGACGCTGGCGCCCGTCGGTGAGTCCACGAGCATGCCAACCGGGGACATCGTGCCGGAGTTCAGCGCGGACGGGAGGCGCCTCGGCGTGCGCTGCACCGGCCAGAAAGTCGTGGTGCTGGATGCGACGTCGGGACGCGTCGTCCTGGACCTCGGTTCCGTCGCGGATCCGATGGTCACATTCTCGCAGCGCGGCGGCCTCATGTTCCTGGGAGGCGTCTCCATCGGCGGCATCTACGAGGTGGCGTCGGGCAGGAAACTTCGCGACACCGGTGGTGTCGAGGAGGTCGCGTTCAGCCCGGATGGGCGGATGCTTGCGCTGGTTCACGAAGGGGGGGTGGACATCGAAGAGGCGAGATCGGGAAAGCGGACGTCGCCGCACATGCATCACGGCGGCCAGCTGAGCATCGTCGAATTCAGCTCGGATGGGAAGCGGCTCTTGACCGCCGGGTCCGACGGAGTGGCGATTTTGTGGGACACGGCAACCGGACACGGGGTCACTCCGTCCATGCGACATGGAGGATGGGTGATCTGGGCCGGATTCTCGCCGCAGGGAAACCGGATCGCGACGGCGGGGCGGGACGGCTTGCTCCGGCTCTGGGATGCGGCCACGTGCCAGCCCGTCGGTCGCGTGATGCCGCACGGTTCGGCCGTCTCGTCCGCGGCGTGGAGTCCCGATGGGAAGCACTTGGCTGCGGCGGCGATCGGGGCGCCGGTGGTGCGGCTGTGGGATGTCGCCTCGCCGGCCGACGGCATGCACCGGGTGAGGACGGAGGCGTGGCCGAAGGGATGGGGGGAGGTCGTCGTCGCGCCCGATGCATCGCTCGTGGCGCTCTCGCAAGACGATGGACGGGTTCAGATTCATTCTTCGAGCGACGGCGCCGCTCGCGTCATGATCATTCGACAGGCCGCAAGCGGGCTGACGCATGCCGCCTTCAACCGGAATGCGTCCCGGATCCTCGCGAGCGGCCAGGACGGCGT
This sequence comes from uncultured bacterium, assembly GCA_964355385.1. Lineage (GTDB taxonomy): Bacteria > Oederibacteriota > CAKKQC01 > CAKKQC01 > CAKKQC01 > CAYHEI01. The sequence continues at coordinate 1,645 of CAYHEI010000511.1, forward strand.
GGTTCGGGTGTGGGAATCGGGGTCCGGAGCCTCGGCCGGTCCGCCGTATTCCGCCGGGCCGGATATTCGCGCCCTCCTGTGGGGCGTGCGTGACGACCGGGCGGCCGTCTTCGTCGGTGAGCGCGAGGTGCACCTGATCGATCCGCTGCGCGGCGTCATCGTTGGAGCGCCGATTCCGAACGGCGACGCGTCCGGACTGGGCGCGTTCAGCGAAGACGGGGCATGGTTCCTGCTGAAGGGCGGGTCGTCGATGGCGAACCAGGCGCGCCTCTTCGACTCCGGCACGGGTCTCCCGGCCGGCCCTCCGCTGCCCCACGGTCACGCGGTGCAAGCTCGACTCCGGCCGGACGGTGGCGCGATCCTGTTCAGCTGCGATATCGAGGGGACGCTGTGGCAGATCGACCCCCGATCACGAAAGCCCCTCGGCGGGACGATGTCCGGCATCGTCGGCGTGACGCCGAAGGGAGCGGCGTACAGTCCCGATGGCCGCAGGATTCTCGCGGGGGATATCTCCGGCAATGTGCGCCTGTGGGATGCCAGAACCGGCCGCCCTGTGACCGAGGCGCGTGCTCTCGACTGGGGTGTCTCGGCGGTCGCGTTCAGTGCCGATGGGCACACCGGCTTCGTGGCGACGTATGGCGGTACCGTGCAGGCGATCGATGTGGACACCGGCGACTTCATCGGTCCGCCTCTGAAGTCGGAAGCCGGTGCGTGGATCGATGAACTGCGATTCGAGCGGCGCGCCGGCCTCGTCGTGGGCGCCAGTAGCATCATGTTTTCGGCCTATGCGTGGAGTGTCTCATGGCTTCAGTCCGGTCAGGATACGGATCTCCGCTTGCGCGCCCAGGTGCTCGCGACCCAGCGTGTCAACGCTTCGGGGGGACTCGATCCGGTGCCGCTCGAGGAATGGCGCGCGCTCCGGGAACGGCTGGCGAAGGAGGAGAAGCGGTGACGCCAGGCGGCGCGGACCGGGAGCGCGAGTTGGACGCGACGCTGGTGCAGGGGGCCGACGCCCTGGCGGCGGCGCGGGAACAAGC
>CAYHEI010000512.1:0-2673 GCA_964355385.1 uncultured bacterium
CGAGTTTCAGAATGGCTCTGAGGGAGACGTTCTGCCCCTGTTCGAGGAACTGCCAATACCGGATGGTACATCCGTACTGGTCGGCGGCCTGCTGCTGGGTGACCGGGGACCTCGCCTTCCGGAAGCCGACGGTGCTCCGGTTCAACTTACGTCCAGCGAATGCCCCACACGGTGAGGATCGCGCCCATCGCCAGCATCGAGACGAGCTGGTAGCCGGCGTAGAAGGAGAAGAGGTGGAAGGACTTCTTCTCGTCGGAGACGACCTGCAGGTGAACCACCGCGACGAACCCGAGCCAATTGGCGAAGGAGACGGCCAGCGCGAGCGGAACGGTCCGCGCGCCCGCGTAGAAGATCGCGTGGAGCAGGACGAAGGCCATCAGCAGGCTCCCCAGCGCGTGGATCGCGAACCCCTTGCCCATGCCCTGCCGCATGGCGGCCTTGGAGACGCCGGCGTGGCGCGACCAGGTGGACCAGAAGAGCATGGGCGAGTACCAGAGCATGCTGATGACGATGCGGGCGACGGCGGCGCCAAGCAGTCCGAACAGGATCATGGGGGGCGGGGTCATCGGTTCCTCCTTGTGTGGTAGTCCGTCATGTGAGGCCGGTCCAGTATATCCGCATCAGGGGATGCTGCAGGACCCGGGGCCAGCGGACGCCGTCCTGCCGCACGTCACGGGCGGATCATGGAAGGTCGGGCTCATGAGATGATCCGGGAGTGATGGCGAAGCTCGATGCGGGGCCGGCGGCGAGGATCTTGATCGGCACCTACACGGGCGCGGAGGGAGCCGCGGGGGTGTCGCGCGGCCTTTATGCCGCCGACTGGAACGGCGGGACGGGCGTGCTGGGGGAACCGCACCTGCTCGCGGAGCTCAAGAATCCGAGCTTCTTGGCCGCCCATCCCACCCGGCCGTTGGTGTACGCGGTCAGCGAAGTGAGGAGCTTCGGCGGGAAGGAGACGGGCGCCGTCGCCGCGCTCCGGCTGGACGGAGATGCGGCGGTGATCGAAGGCGTCTGGCCGTCCCACGGAACCTCGCCCTGCCATGTGACGACGGACCCGCGGGGCGAGTTCCTCGTCGTCTCGAACTACGGTTCGGGTACGGTCGCGGTGTACCCGCTTGCGGACGGCCTGCCCCGGGGGGAGGCTCGCGTGCTGCGCCTCGAGGGCTCCGGTCCGGATCGCCAGCGCCAGTCCGGGCCGCACGCCCACTCGGCCTGCTTCGAGCCCGGCGGCGACCGGTTCTGGGTCCAGGATCTCGGGACGGACCGGCTGTGGGGATTCGTCCTGGACCGCGCCGCGCGAGCGGTCCGGCCGCTCGTCCCGTCCTTCACGCAACTCTCCGCGGGCTGCGGCCCGCGGCACCTCGCCTTCCATCCGCGCGGCCGCTGGGCCTACGTCATCAACGAGTTGGACAGCACGGTCATCGCCCTCGCGCGGGACGCCAAGCGCGGAAGCCTGACGCCGTTCCAGACCGTGAGCACGCTGTCCGCCGCCGTCCGTTCGGCCCTGCGCAACGACTGCGCCGACATCCACGTCTCGCCCGACGGGGCCTCCTTGTACGGCTCGAACCGGGGGCACGACAATGTGGCCGTGTGGCGGATCGCGGCCAAGGACGGCCGGCTCGCGCCGGTGCAGCACGTGTCGAGCGGTGGCGGCCATCCGCGGAACTTCACCCTCTCCCCGGACGGCCGTTGGCTGCTAGCCGCCAACATGAACTCGGACAACATCGTCGTCTTCCGGCGGGATCGTCGCACCGGGACCCTGGAACGAACCGGCGCGACCGCCGCGCCGCATCCGGTCTGCCTGCTGTTCGCCCCATCCCCCGCGCGATAAGAACCTGACGCTGCAACGACGTAGCGGGTACGGGCGCCCGCGCGGGGCCGCCTCGCACGGACCCATTTGACGTTTGATACAGTGAAGAGGGGCGGGGGAGGCAGGGAGCGCCGTGGGCATTCGGGTGGACGAATCGCAGTGGCCGGTGGTGACCGCGCGGTGGCAGGGCGCGGTCCGCGACGAGGAGGTCAAATCGTTTCTGGCGTGGATGGAGCACTGGCTCGCGCGCGAGCAGCGCTTCGGCCTGCTCTTGGATGCGCGCGCCGCCGGGCTGCTCTCACGGGCGCAGCGCGCCACCATCCTCGCGTACATGAAGCGTCATGCGGCGCCCAGCGCGAAGTTTCTCGTCCAAGCGCTGGTGATCAACAACGCCGTCGTGCGCGCGCTCTACAACTCGATCCGCCGGGTCTTTCCCCACCCCTATCCGAGCAGGATCTTTACGCTCCCCAAACCGGCGCGCGAGTGGCTCGAGGCGCAGCTCGGCGTCACGCCCCCGCCGTGAGGCCGCCCGACGCGGTGGCCCGCCACACCGCGGAGCTCGACCGGCTGAACCAGCGCGGGGGGAGGATGTTGTCCATCGTGGACCTGATCGAGGCGGGCACCGTGACGCGGGAGCTGGCTGCGTACCTGCTGGCGGCGATCGGCGGCGGCGCGTCGTTCATGACCGCCGCGCTCCCCGGCGGAGCGGGCAAGACCACGGTCATGGGCGCCCTCCTCAACTTCGTGCCTCCCGGCCGCGACCTCGTCCCGGCCGACGGAGCCGCGGCGCTCGCCGAGGGGCACGACCGCCCCCGCCCGCCCCGCTGTTTCGTCTGCCACGAGATCGGGGCTGGACGGTACTA
>CAYHEI010000513.1:0-2667 GCA_964355385.1 uncultured bacterium
ATGTTCGGAGGGTTGGGCCCCCTTGCCACGCTGGGCGGCACCCCGCTGCTCGACAGCGAGTGGACGATCACGCTGTTCGGCAAGCCCTTCGGGCTGCTCGGGCACAAGGGGTTCATGCTCGGCGCCGATGTGTATGACGCGAGCATCTTCGCCCTGTTCCTCTTCCAGATGGTGTTCATGGACACGACGGCCACGATCCCCACGGGTACGGCCGCCGAGCGGTGGAAGTACTCGGCGTTCTTCCTCTACGGCTGCTGCATCGGGACCATCATGTACCCCGTCTTCGGCAACTGGGTGTGGGGCGGCGGCTGGCTCTCGCAGCTGGGGGCGAACTTCGGCCTCGGCCACGGCCACGTGGACTTTGCCGGCTCGTCCGTCGTGCACCTGCAGGGCGGCGTGATCGCGCTGATCTTCGGCTGGCTGCTGGGGCCCCGGATCGGCAAGTACAATAGGGACGGGAGCGTCAACGCGATTCCCGGCCACAACATCCCGATGGCGATCATCGGCACGTTCATCCTGGCGTTCGGCTGGTTCGGATTCAACCCGGGATCGACACTGGCGGGAACCGACCTGCGCATCGCGGTCGTGGCGGTCAACACGATGCTCGCCTCCGCGGCCGGAGCGTTCGCCGCGACGCTGTGGATGTGGCTCTTCCGGGCCAAGAAGCCCGACCCGAGCATGATGTGCAACGGGATGCTGGCCGGGTTGGTGGCGATCACCGCGCCGTGCGCGTTCGTGAGCTCGGGCGGCGCGATCGCGATCGGGTTGATCTCCGGCCTGCTCGTGGTGGAAGCGGCGTTCTTCGTCGAGCGCGTCCTCAAGGTGGACGATCCCGTCGGGGCGATCGCGGTCCACGGGGTCAACGGCGCGTGGGGCTGCCTGGCCCTGGGGCTGCTCGCGGACGGGTCCTACGGCGACGGCTGGAACGGCGTGAAGGGAACCGTGACGGGACTCTTCTATGGCGGCGGCGCGGGGCAGTTGATCGCCGAAGTCATCGGGGTGGTCACGTGCTTCGTGACGCTGGCCACGCTCTCGATCATCGTCTTCAAGGTGATCGACGCGCTGGTGGGCAACCGCGCCAACCCCGCGCACGAGGTGGACGGCCTGGACGTGCCCGAGATGGGCATCCCGGGCTACATAGGCATCAAGCTGGACAAATTCTCCGAAACCCCGCTGTCCCACTGACGCCGGGTAAGGGAAGGAGCATCACATGAAGATGATCAAGGCGATTATCAGACCCGAGAAAGTGGCCGTGGTGCGGGAAGCGCTGGAAGCCGCCGGCTACCCGGGGATCATGGTGAGCGAGATCGAAGGGCACGGCCGGCAGCGGGGCCTGACGCAGACCTATCGCGGACAGGAGTACAAGGTCGCAATGCTGCAGAAGGCGAAGCTCGAGCTGGTCGTCGCGGACAAGGACGCGGACCGGCTCGTCAAGGTGATCGTGGACGCTGCCGTGACCGGGAACGTGGGCGACGGGAAGATCTTCGTGAGCGAGATCGCGCAGGCGATCCGGATCCGGACGGGCGAGCGCGGCGAGAGCGCGTTGTGAAGGCGTCGCGCTGGCCGCGAACATCCGACGCGCGCGACGAGACCACGACGCTCTCGCGGGAGGCTCTCGTGACCTTTTGACGAGGCTTGGGTGTCAGGGCCGGAGGGGCGCGGGTTCCTCCGGCGGTCCGATAGAATGGACCATGCGCATCGCGTTGGCCCAGCTCAACTGCGTGGTCGGGGACCTGGCGGGCAACGTCCGCCGGGTCGTCGGCGCGCTGGCGAGTGCCGCCGGGCGCCGCGCCGATCTGCTCGCGGTCCCGGAACTGGCGATCACCGGCTACCCGCCCGAGGACCTGGTCGAGCGCCGGGATTTCGTGGACGCGAACCTGGCGGCGCTCGCGGCGGTCGTGCGCGCATCCCGCCGGCATCCCCGGCTCACCGCGCTCGTCGGATTCGTGGACCGTGAGGACGGCCGGCTGTACAACGCCGTCGCCTTGGTCGTCGGCGGCCGGATGTTGGGCCGGTATCGCAAACAGCTCCTCCCGAACTACGGCGTCTTCGACGAGAAGCGCCACTTCACGCCCGGCACCCTCTCGCCGCTCTTCCCCGTGGCGGGCCGCCGGGTGGCCGTGACGATCTGCGAGGATCTCTGGCATCCCGCGGAGGCGCCCTGGCGGACGCTGTGCGCCGCCCGTCCGGAACTGATCGTCAACCTCAACGCCTCGCCCTACGAGATCGGCAAGCCGGCGGCGCGCGAACGGCTCTTCGGCCGGCTGGCCCGCGAGTCCGGCGCGGCGGTCGCGTACGTCAACCTCGTCGGCGGGCAGGACGAGCTGGTCTTCGACGGGCAGAGCTTCGCGGTGGACCCGCGTGGGCGGGTGAGCGCCCGGGCGGCGGCGTTCGCGGAGGAATTGCTCGTGCTCGATGTTCCCGCGCGGAGGACCCGGGCGGTCCGCCGTCCCCTTCCGACGCTCGACGAGGCGTACGGCGCGCTCGTGCTGGGCACACGGGACTACGTTCGCAAGAACGGCTTTCCCGGCGCCGTGGTTGGGCTCAGCGGCGGCATCGACTCCGCCCTCACCGCCGTGATTGCCGCCGACGCCTTGGGGGCCGAGCGGGTGACCGGCGTGACGATGCCGTCGCGGTTCACCTCGCGTGCGAGCGTGGAGGACGCCG
>CAYHEI010000514.1:0-2663 GCA_964355385.1 uncultured bacterium
GGAAAGCAAGGGTGACAGTCAGCGTCCCCCGGTAGTCCCCGGGTGCCGCGTCCCGCGGCACCGCCACGGAGACCCACAGCGGCTGGGTGACCCCCCCGCGCAGGCCGGTCTCGCGATCCTCCAGGAAGGCGTCCGGGAAGAACGCGGGCGCCTTGCGGAGGTACGTGGCCGGATCGGCGTTCTGCGGCGGATTGGCGTGGACCCAGACGAACCATTCCCAGTGGGCCGCGAGCGCTGACGCCGGGATGGCCGCCCCGCGGGGACCCTTGAGCGCTGAGAACTCCCACGCCGCCTTGTCCACCCGGCGATCCGCGGGCACTGCGATCGCCACCTGCGCATCCTCCGTCTCATTGCGCGCCGCCGCCAGCGCGATCCGGGTCCCGGCGTCCACCGGCCGCGCGGAATCCGGGAACACCTTCTTGAGCGAGTCCACCACCCCCACCGCCGCCGCCATGCCCGCCATTGTACCGGGGATAGGTTGGCGGGGAGAGCCGAGGTGCTCGCGGGGAGGCCCACGTCGGACCGGTCTACTCCACGTGTTTCCTTAGAGCGCATTTCATGACTGCTGCGGGGGGTGTAGCAGGAGAGATACCGCCCGCGGGGGGATCACCGTCCTCCGTGTGTCGTCTATTCTGGGAGGGCGTGCGACACATGGCCTGGCACCATCTGACCGACCGGCAATGGGGGAAGATTCGGCTTCTGCCGCCTCGTCACCCGGCGGCCCCCCAGGGCGGGCGCCCGTGGGCGGACCGCTCAGGTGCGTGGCGCAGTAGAGAAGGCCGGTCTTGGGGGACGACGCGAAGCTGTAGTGAATCTTGCACTGGGTGGCGCGGCCGGAATCGGGGGGATCGCCCGCCGCTTCCGCCGCGTCGAAGAGCCATTCCAGCCGGTCGCGGGCGCGGTCGTAGCGCACGACCTTGACGCTCTTGCCCGGCGATTGCTCGCAGCAGGCCGCGGCGTAGATCCGGCCGTCCGGGCCGGCGGACAGCGACCGGCACGAGTCGGACACCGTGTAGCGGTCGAACCGGTAGCAGCGCGCCCGCGGGCCCACGGCGCCCAGAATAGTCCGTATCATGGTCGGATGTCCCAGACGGGCCCCCTCCCGCCGCCCCGCGTGATCAGGCGTCCACACGAATTCGTGATTGAGCAGGACGTCGGCGGCGAAGCCGTGAGCGGCCTGGTGGTGAACGACCTCGTCGTGCGCGTGGGGACCGCCCGGCTGCGGATGGGCGGGGTCGGGGGCGTGTGGACCAAGAAGGAGCACCGGAAGCTGGGGTACTCGGCGCGCTGCATGGCCGAGTCGGTCGCGATGATGCGGCGCGAGGGATTTGCCGTGTCCATGCTGTTCGGTATCTCGGACTTCTATCACCGCTGGGGTTTCGTGGGGTGCATCCCCGAACCGCGTTGCGATGTGCCGCTGGCCCAGGCCGCGTTGGCGCTTCCGGTTTCCGGCCTGCGGGCGGTACGCTACGATCCCGATCGGCACCGGGCCGGTGCGGCGCGGCTCGACGAGGCCGCGCGGAGCGGGCGCAGCGGCTCGCTGGTCCGGCGGCCGGGGGGGAGGCTCTTTCGCATGGGCTCCTGGTGGGGGATCCGGGCGCAGGCGCTCGTGGTTCTGGACCGCGCGGGGCGGGTGGCGGGATGCGCCGCGTTCGACAAGACCGGCAAGGACGTGAACGTGGTCGAGGCGGGCGCGCGCGACCGGCGAGTGCTTCCGGCGCTCATGGCGGCGCTGGCCCGCGAGGGGAAACGGCGCCGGGCGGAGCAGGTGACGCTCTTCCTGCCGCACGACCATCCGCTGGTGGAGTACGCGCGGCGGTTCACCGTGAAGACGTCCGAGGCGTACTATCCCAACAGCCAGGGCATGGGACGGATCGTGGACCTCGGCCGGACGCTGCGCGGCTGCGCGGGGGAGCTGTCGCGGCGGCTGCGGGCCTCCGCACTGAGCGGCGAGCGAGTCGCCCTCACGCTGAAGACCGACATCGGCGCCGTGCGCCTCTTCGCGGCGGGCGGCCGCATGACGGTCGGCGAGGCCCGGGCGGGGACCCCCGCCGTCCGGATGCCCCAGTGGGTTCTCTTTCAGCTCCTCCTGGGCTATCGCTCGGTGGACGACGCCGCGGGCGAGCGCGGCGTGTCCATCCCGGCGTGCGCCCTCACCGCGCTCCGGGCTCTCTTTCCGCCCGGGCACCCCTTCCTCTGGCGCGGCGACCGCTTCTGATCGGTCCCACGCGGAGGAACTTGACAGGGTCGCACGTATCGCAATATCGTAATACACGTCATGGCGTTGAGCATCAGGTTGGACGCGGCCACCGAAGCGCTGTTGGAGCGGTTGTCCCGCAAGCGCGGCACCACGAAGTCGATGATCGTGCGCGAGTCTTTGGCAGCCTACGGCCGGGACGAGGCGGCCCTGCCACGACGTTCCACCAGGCCGATCGATCGCGTGCGGCACTTGATCGGCTGCGTCGAAGGGCCGGGGGATCTTTCCGTGAACACGGGAGAGCGATACCGCGAACTCCTCCGTGCAAAGCACCGTGCCCAGCGTCCTCGTTGACGCCGGCCCGCTGATCGCGATCATCGACCGGCGGGACGCGCATCACGCGAGGTGCGTGAAGGACTTCACGGGGCTCAATTCGCCGCACCTGACGCCGTGGCCGGTCTTCGCG
>CAYHEI010000515.1:0-2656 GCA_964355385.1 uncultured bacterium
CGGTCGCGTCCAACGGCACGAGCTTCACGGTGGCTGCGCCCGTGCAGGCGTTCATCATCGCCCAGGCGCAGACTCCTGCGAGCCCTGGGATCGGCGACACTGTGACGTATCGGATCGACCTGACGAACGCGGGAACCGCCACGATCACCGCCGTCGATCTGGTGGACACCGTTTCGGACGTGCTCGTCAACGTCACGACGGATCAGCCGGCTTCCACCTTGTCGGTGACACCGACGACCGGTGGGACGATCTACGCCTGGAGCGCGATGAACCTCACGTTCCGGCCGGGCGACTCGGTCAGCTTCACGATTACCGGCCAGGTGCGCGCGCTGTGCCAGACGACGACCGTGAGCAACACGGCCTATGTCGTGCTGAGCACGGCGTGCCCGTCCTCCTCGATGATCGCTTCGTCCAACGTCACGAGCTTCATCGTGGCGCTGCCTGCGGCGGGTCTGACGGTGGTCAAGACGCAAGCGCCGGCCTCCCCGGCGCCGGGTCAGCCCGTGACGTACGGCATCGTCGTGACCAACACGGGGGCGGCCACGGTGACAAGTCTGACGGTCGTGGACACGATTTCACCCGTGGTCACGTCCGTCACGACCGACGATCCGCCGCCGTTCGCGGCGCCCGTGGTCAGCCAGGCGGGGTCGGGCACCCGGTATGTCTGGAGCGCCGTTGGTCTCAGTCTCGTGCCGGGCGCCAGCTTCACCTTCACGCTGACCGGGGTGGTCGGTGCCGTGTACTCGTCCGCCGCGGTCTGCAACACCGCGGTCGCCGAGGCCGTCGCTTCCTGCGCGACGGTTTCCGCCCAGTCGAACGTGGTTTCCTTCGACGTGACCCCGATCCTGGAACTCACCATCACTTCGGCGACCTCATACGACTTCCTCATGGTGACGGGAGGTTCCGTCAACGTGTCGGGCACGACGTTCGACATCCTGAACTCCGGCAACGTCCCGGCGACGCTGACGTTCAGCCTGAGCAACACGCTGGGCGCCTGGATCCCGGTGGCGACGGGCGCGCCGGGCTTCAACGAGTTCGAACTGGACGCGCAGATGAACTTCCCGTCTTCTCCGGCTTTATGGACCGCGGTGGACCACGCGCTGCGCGCGGCGCCGCCCGGCCCGGATGCTTCTAGCGGTTCGCGATTCGCAGGAAACGAAACAGGTCTGGGCGTGACGGCGGGCTCGAGGCGGCACCTCTGGGTGCGGCTGATGGCGCCGTCGTCCACGAACCAGGCGACGAAACAACGGTTTGTCATTTCCATCACGGCGGTGGCGCCATGATGGTCAACTTTGCAACAACGGAGGATCAACTGTGAAGAAGGGAACATTGGCTCTGGCGGTGGTTGGATTGGTGCTGTTCGGCAGGAACGTCGGCGCCGTCAACCCGGGCAACCCGGTGGACGTCGAAGTCTGGGCGCAGATGAGCAACAACCTGCAGATCACGGTGACGTCGTCGACGACCTACGACTTCGGGACGTTCACGTCGAACCAGCAGAAGGTGATGACGACCGCGTTCGACGTGCAGAACACGGGCGGGGGTCTGACCGAGACGTACCAGCTCAAGGCCAACGCGTCGCAGCCGTCCGGCTGGACGCTGTTCTCGGCGATCGGCAACCCGGGCGCGAACGCGTTCGCGATCGATGCCCTGTTCAACACGGCGGTTCCGGGCGCTGCGGCGTTCAACGACGCGACGGACCGGCTGGGGCTGGGCTATGGGCAGGCCGATGGCACGAAGTTCTTCGGAGACCAGACGGGCGTGAGCACGGCCAACTTGCAGACCGAGAAGCTGTGGCTGCGGTTCACGGCGCCCTCGAGCGCGGCGAGCTCGCTGGCGCAGCGCATCCAGGTGGACATCAACGCGGTGACGCCGTAAACACGGGCGACGCGTGAGGAGACCGTACGAGGAGGCATGAACGTAGCATGAAGCGCAGAAAGTCGGCGATGGCGCTGGCAGCCCTGCTGGCCGGGGGACCCTGCTGGTCCTCCGTGACGCAGAGCCTGTCCACGACCTTCGTGGAGGTCCTCGTGGAGGGGATCCCCGTGGCTTCCCGGTACGTGATCGAGGGGAAGGCGGTGGATATCACCAACAAGAGCGACGGGACCATGAAGATCCGCGTGGACGCCCTGGAGCCCATGGCGGCTGAGATGCGCGCGGGATACGAGCCGATTCCGGACGCGGCCTGGGTGGGGTTCGAGCCCCGGAGCGTCGAGGTGCCGCCGGGACAGACGGCGACGGTCAAGGCCGTCATCTACGTCCCGGACGATCCGGCCCTGATCGGCAGGCGGTTCCAGGTCATGCTGCATCTCCATGCCGATCCGTCGGGCGGAACCATCATGTCCATCGGCCTGAAACCCCGGCTCATGTTCAGCGTGACCGGGAGCGGCGGGGCGGCGAAACCGAGCGTGATCAACGCGCCGGTTCCGAAGGCCTGGCTCACGCCCTACAACGTCAAGACCGAACGCGCGGAGCTGACCGTGGCGTGCGGGACGCTGGAGGCGATGAACATGTTCAACGAGGAGATGACGTACGAAGTGACCGTGGACCCCGGGGCGATCGCGAAGATCGACCGGAATGCGGACGAGACGCCGCTTCCGGACCCCGCCTGGGTCGCGGTGGTGCCACCGGTACTGATCCTCCGGCCATACACCAAAGC
>CAYHEI010000516.1:0-2638 GCA_964355385.1 uncultured bacterium
CGCCCACTAGCTCCTGAGGCTAGCGTGTCTGCCATTCCACCACCTCCGCGGACAAGAGACATTCTAGCGGAGCGTTCGCTCCAAGACTATCTCATCCCGCAGCGGAATTCCATATGCTCCCCGCACGGGTATTCCGGGCTTGAGCTTGCGGGACACGATGAGGGCGTTCCGCCGAATGGCTTTCAACGCAAAGCCCCGCCTCTGGTAAAAGCGGAGCGCTTCCAGGTTGTCGTTGGTCGTGACCAGCCAGATTCGTCCCACACGCCTCCTTCGCACTGCGGAGACGGCGGACGCAAGCAGCCGGCTGCCGATACCCCTTCCCTTCCTGATCGCATCCAAGGTGACCACCTCACACGCCCCTGTGGTCCATCGAAGCGTGATGAGACCGGTGACAACCCCTGTCAAACTCCGGGCAACGAACCCGTCCAGCCGGTCCGCATGGACCGTTCCGCCCATGCGGACGATGGTGGTGCTTTTCCATCGCCGTGCGAGAAGACGGCGGACCACAACCTGGTCTTCGCTCGCGATGGCCGTGATTCGCGTTCTTGCATGGTGCCCCGACTTCCTGTCCACGCTCCTTCCGGACGCCTGGTTGGCGGTCAAGGGACCCTCACGATCCTCGTTCAATCGGAATCGCGAGGAGCACCGCAGCCCGCTGTACAGCAGGGAGGCTCGTGTCCAATGGAACGACCGGCCCCTTCACTACCATGACGTCGCGCACACGCCCCTGGAAGAGCGTGACGTTTCGGCATTCCGCGCTGATGGCGGAGGGCCAGGCAAACCCTGCTGCCCCCTCACGAAAGAGCGTCGCCGCCATGTGCTGGGTGGTCGTGCGATCCCTGGAGACCACCTGTGTAGCCGACCAGCCATGGGCCGACAAAAGCTCCGGATTCGCGAGGTCCGGAATGGTCAGCCCGGCGACTTCCAACCACGCCAACGCGCGCCGAAGTTTTCCGCCGGGCATCCGAAAATCGGCTGTGGCCAGCGTGGTCCCCCGGAACGCCTGGATGGCTTCGACCACCGCGCAAACGTCAGAGAGGGCGCAGTAGAGGACGCCGTCCAGTTCCGGGATGTCGTGACGGCCCTTCCCCTGCATCTGGACCGGCACATGCAGGGGACCGCCGAAGGAATCCCCCGCCGCGGCGCCGTCCCAATCGAAGATCCGGAAGATGTCCACCGACTCGCCGGAGCGTTAGGCGTAGGAGTGGGCGGCTTCCTGCTCGATGGCGGAGATCACTTCGGAGTACCGGCCCTCCCGCATGCACGTCATGGGCGTGCGGTCGCCGAGAAACGCATTGGTCCCATTGAGCCACTTGGCGGCGGTTCCGGCTTCATACAGATAGCCCAGGCGCAACGCAATCATCGCGAGCCACCCGGCGCGCGCCAACGCGTCCTTGTCCACGTCGCCAGCCGACTTCACTTGAAAAAGCTTCGCGGCATCCCGGGCCGGGACGTGGAACAACTCCGCCAAACTCTCCTTGGTGAGGGAAAAGGTCGTCAGGGAGTTGACCTCGGCCTGAAAGAGCTTCGCGACGTCATCCTCGGCCACGGGGAACGGGACAGGTGCCATCGTGCCTTTACTCTACCGCGTTGGCATCGAAGTTGGCACCATGACCCTCACTCTCCACTCCATGCTAGCCAATGGGCTCAGAAACTGCGATGAGCCTGGAAGACAAGAGTGTCTCGGAATGGCCGCAGAATCCGCCCTGAGGAGTCGTCAAGCGAAGGTGGCTTCCGGTCTGCCTTGTGATGACGTACCCCAGCCGGCCGAGCACGGAAGCGAGCCGTTCCCCCGAGAGATCCCGAGGGAGATTCACAACGTGAGGACGGTCTCCTTCACGAAATGGAGGCGCACGATCTTGGGGCGGGCGGCCTCGTCAAAGTGGCATGCCACAGCGTCACGAACTCGCGTCTTGAGTTCGTCAAGACTGTCCGCCTCGGTCACGATGGACTGTCCCAGCGCCTGGGCGGTGTATCCCCCCTCCGGGGCTTCCTCAACCATGAAGATCAGTTCACTCATCGTCCTGCTCCAATCTTATCAGCATCCTGACTTCTCCGGCAGGGCCGCCGGGAATTCCCAGTTCTCAACGATCACGACATTGAACAGGGCAAGGAAACTCCAGACCCGACTGAAGCGATGATCGGTCAGATTTCGTCTCACTTCCTCGATGATCGTTCTCGAGACGACAAGATCGTGACCATCCGGGTGGTCGACCAAGTACTCCAGCAGCCGAACCGGGTGCTGGTCTGCCTGCTCGCCGAATCCAAGGATGTATTCGTTCGAGTCAAGAACGAGACGCAAGCCGTTCCCTCGCCATCTCCTCACGCGTGCGCTTGACCATCTGGACAACTTCGTCCACGGTCTTCCCTCTCACCTTGGGATCCGGCCCCTCCTCCTTGACCTGAGCCAGAATCTCGCGCGCACGACGCATGCGCTCGCCGAGGGGAAGCCGGCGAAGGTCGGCGGCCATCTCAAGATTAGACCTGGAATCCTTCACAGTTCGATTCTAGCACCAGCCATCCTCACTTCCTGCCGGGCGAGGACGAGCAGGGTGTTGGACTTCCCCGACCCGGAACGGCCGGCGACGATCACGTGCTGGGGCAGCTCGCGCTCGCGCAGGCCGAAGGGGTAGAGGTC
>CAYHEI010000517.1:0-2637 GCA_964355385.1 uncultured bacterium
TGACGCCGAAGCCCAGCCGGCTTCCGAGCGCCGTCAGCAGCGCGGCGTCACCATGCCCTCCGCGCCCGAAGTGGAAGTCGTACCCCACGACCACGTGCGCGATCCGCAGGCGCCGCACGAGCACGCGCGCGACGAAGGCCTCCGCGCCGAGCATGGCCAGCGCGCGGGTGAACGGCAGCACGACGATGCGCAGGAATCCCTCCGCCCGCAGGCGCGCCAGCCGCTGATCGAGCGTCATGAGGCAGCGCGGGGCGATCCGGGGCGCGAGCGTGCGCAACGGGTGGCGGTCGAACGTGACGACGGCGGCGCTGCACCGGACCGCGCGGGCGCGGGCGAGCGCCGCGCGGAGAATGGCCTGGTGGCCGAGATGGACCCCGTCGAAGACGCCGATGGTGGCCACGGAGCGCGTCATGCGAGCAGCGTCTTGGGTTCGGTCAGCAGCCGCTCCGCCTTGAGCGCGGGCGCGCCGTCCCGGCCCGGGGTCGTGAGGCCGATGCCCGCCAGCGGCCCCCCTGAAGCCGGCAGCAGCCGGACCGGCAGCCCCGCCTCCGCCGGGAGGCCGGCGGGCGCCGGAACGACCGGCCCGGGCCGGAGACGGCGCAAGGCGGCGGCGTCCAGCGCCGCCGCGGGCAGGTGCGCGAGCGCGGCGTCGAGGCGCACGAGGCGGGCGGCGGCTGCGGCGGGACCGTCCGACCCCGTGAAGGCGTCCGGCGGCGCGGCGTCCTCGAGCCGGAAGATCCCCGCGCGCGTGCGCACGAGCGCGGTCAGGACCGCGCCGCAGCCCAGCCGCCGTCCCCACTCGGCCGCGAGGGAGCGCACGTACGTGCCCGCGGCGCACGCGACGCGGAAACGGACAAGCGGCGACTCGACCTCGAGGATCTCGAGCGCGGTCACGTGGAAGGTCCGCAGGGGCGCGGCGACAGCCTCGCCCGCCCGCGCGGCTTCGTGGAGCCGCCGGCCGCCCACCTGCACCGCGGAGTAGGCGGGGACGGGGAGGGTGATCTCGCCGGCGAGCCCCGCGCCCGCGGCGCGAATCTCCGCCGGGGTGGCCGTGACGGGAACCGGCGGGCTGAGCGTGCCCTCCAGGTCGAGCGTATCGCTCTCCTGGCCGAGACGCAGCTCTCCTTCGTACTCCTTGTCGTCGCGCAGCCAGCGGATGAACTTGCGCGCTTCCCCGAGCCCGAGGACGAGCACGCCCTCGGCGGCGGGGTCGAGCGTCCCCGCGTGGCCCGCGCGGACGCCCAGCGCGAGTCGCACGCGCTCCACGACGTCGTGCGAGGTCGGCCCCTTGGGCTTCCACACAACGAGAAAACCATCCAGCATGGTCCGGATTATCTCAGGTGCCGCTCGGCCTCGGCCAGGCGCGCGGCGTTCACCGCGGCGTCGTCGGGGTAGAGCGGGAGCGCGCGCGCGAGGGCGTCGCGGGCCTCCGCGTACCGGCCGGCCTCCAGCGCGGCATGGCCGTACGCGGGGAGACTGGCGTCGTCGATCATCCCCGCGCGGACGAGCGGACGATACGCATCGCAGGCCTCGCGGAACCGGCGCGAGCGGTAGAGGGCGAAGGCGACCTTGGAGCGCGCGACGCCCACGCCGGGGAGCGCGGCGGCGACGATCCGATAGCTGCCGAGCGCCTCCGCCGGGCGGTCGAAGAGACGCAGCGCCTCGTCCCCCCGCGCGAAGACCGCTTCGGCTCCGGGGAGAAACCACACGTCGTCGTCCGCGCCCCGGCGGGCGGCGCGGAGGATCCGATACACGTAGAAGCCGCCTTGGGCGTGGTCCACCGCGCGCGGCTCCATCGCGATCTCGAGCCGGTCCCGGACGAACACGCGCCAGCGTTCCAGCGCCCGGGGCGTCCACGGCGTCGGCCAGGCGCGGGCGGCCGAGCCCTGGGCGGAAACGAAGTTGTAGACAAGCGCCTCGCATCCGAGCTGGCGCACCCGCAGCGCGAGGCGGCGGCCGTCCGGGGCCTCCGACGCGAGCTTCCAGACCAGCGGCGTGTCGTACAGGGCCCCCGCACCGATCACCCGTTGCAAGCAAGGATACGCGCGCGGGTCGCCGACGAGCCAGATCCGGGCCCTTCCGAACTCCTCTTGCACTTCGCCGAGCATGCGGCCGTAGTGGCCGAGGGCGCGCGCGCGCGCGGCGACCAGGGACTTCGCGGCGCTCCCCCAGGCCGCCGGCCGCAGGGCGGGCGCGCAGAGGAGTTCGCCGAACGCCGCGGCGCCGAGCAGCGCCGCCCACGCGGGGGCGGGCAGCGGCCACCGGCGCGGGGAGTGGCGCGCCGCAAGAAAGCCGAGCAGCGGCAATCCGGCCGCCGCGAACCGCGCGACCCCGCCGCCGTACAGGATCGCGCCGGTGCCGGCCAGGGCCGCCACGAGCGACGCGCGGCTCCGCGAGACGGCGAGCGCCCCGGTCACCGCGACCGCCAGCGCCGCCGACTGCGCGGCGACATATGCTCCGAGCGCGCGCGGCAGGCCCGCCAGCGTCACTGTCGCCAGGTGCCAGAGCAGCGAGGACTTGCCCATCCGGCGCTCACCCAGCACCAGCCACGATGCCCCCTTCACAAGCTGCTCGCGCAAGGTGTTCACCAGCCGCGTCCGCCCGATAAACCGCCCCGGCTCGAGCACCATCCCCCCA
>CAYHEI010000518.1:0-2636 GCA_964355385.1 uncultured bacterium
CCGGGCGGAGGCCCGGCACCGGGCCGGCGGACCGTCCCGAGGGCTCCGGCGCGGCCGGGGCGGCTGGGCGTGTCCCCGCGTCGCGACGGTTACGGGCGTGGACGGTTCGCTCGACGACTGGGACCTCCCCGCCGCCTGGGCGCCCGGGACCATGGCGCGTTCTCCCTTCCTGCCCTTCGGGGACTTCTATCTTTCTTGGGCTCCAAACGGATTGCTGGTGGGCGTTGTCTACAATGACTACAGCACCGGCTCCGCGGATCCGGCGGTTCCCGCGAGCCTGTCCCGGCTCTCGCTCGCGGTGGAGCGGGCGGGCGCGGAGCCGTTCGTCGCGACGCTTGCAGCCTTCCCGGGCCCCAAGGGCAAGGCGCCGCGGATCGAGCCCCTCGCGGAGGACGGTCAGCCCGTCGCCCGCCGTGCCCGGCTCGTGCGCGCCGCGCATGGCGCGAGCAGCCTGACGACGATCGCGGAGGTCCTGGTGCCCGCCGCGGCGCTGGGCGGCGCCCCGCTCGCGGCCGGCGAGCGGCTGCGCGTCGGCGCGACCGCCCGTCAGCCGGGGGACTCGAAGGAGATCGGCTGGCCGCAGGTGTGGGGCGGACCGCGTCCCAGACCCCGGATGCTGGCCGACATCGTCCTGGCCGAGGCGGGGTCGTGAGGCCCGTCGCGTTCCTCTTGATGCTCCTGGCCGCCGCGCCGGCGGGCGCGGGAGAGAAGTACATCCGGACGGTGCACGAGCGGGGTCAATGGTGGTTCCAAGACGCGGAAGGGAGGAAGTTCCTCTCGCGGGGAATCTCCGGCGTGGGCGTCGGCGTGCCGCTCGACCAGTACGATCCCTCGGCGCCCTCCTACTGCGCGTTGCGCTACCATCCTTCCGCCGGGGCGTGGTGGGAGGTGACGGCGAAGCGGATGAAGTCCTGGGGTTTCAACACGCTGGGGGCCCGGGCCGACGACGCCGCGCTGAAGGCGCACGGCCTGCCGTATTGCGTCGCGCTTTCCCTCGGCGCGGGCGTCGGCGCGCCGTGGACCGATCCTGGGTCGCTCGCCGCTCGCGTCAAGTACCAGGAGCTCGTCGCGCCGCTGGCGAAGGTGAAGGACGATCCGCTCCTGCTCGGCATCTGCCTGGACGGGGGGCTCGGGTGGTGGGACGAGAGCGTCTTCCTGCGCGTGCTCCGGCAGTCCGCGTCGAAGGAGCGCGCGAAGGAGAAGCTCTGGAGCCTGCTGCGCGACGAGTACCGCGGTGATCCGCGGCGGTTCCTGGAGGATTTCGCGGTCGAACCCGCGCCGAAGGCGTTCGAGGATCTGAAGGGCGCGCTGAAGCGCGCGGCGTTCCGGCCGGGCCGGCGGTCGCTCGTCGTCGAGGCCTTCACGGGCTGGATGGCCGAGCGCTTCTACTCCGCCGCCGTGGAGGAGCTGAAGAAGGTGGATTCGAACCACCTGGTCATCAGCGACCGCTATCCGGGCTACTACTCGCAGCCGGTCGTGCGGGCCGCGGCCCGCTACGTGGACGTCATTGCGACGTCCTACGACTCGCTCACGCCCGGCGGGTGGGCGTCCCCGTATTACTTCGAGTCGCTGGAGCGGCTCGCGCGCCGCCCGGTTCTTGTCGAGGAATTCTCGTTCGCCTCGGCGCAGAACCGGTCCGGCGATCCCAACAAGCACGGGTCGTTCCGCGTCCTCGACTCGCAGCGGGACCGGGGAGCCGCCGCGGCGCAGTTGTCCGCCTCCTTCGCGCGGTTCCCCGGCGTGGCGGGCTGGCACTGGTTCCAGTACTTCGACCAGTCCCCGGGCGGCGCGGACGGCGCGAGCGAGGACTGCAACACGGGGCTGGTGGATATCAAGGACGAGCCGTACGACGAGGTGACCGGCCCGCTCGCGGCGGCGGCGAAGACGGCGGAAGCCGGACACGGCACGTGGCCCGCCGGCGAGGGCCTTCAGCGTCTTCCGCAGGGCTGGGTGACCCCGCAGCTCGCCGACCTGCCGGTGGTGAACGGAGAGCTCGACGAATGGCCGCTGGCCCGGACCTGGGTGCCGGGCGTCAAGAGTGCGGCCCCCTTCGAGCGCTGGGGCGACGTGTACGCGGCCTGGCACAAGGAAGGTGTCGCGCTCGCGGTCGTGTACCTCGACTACCGCGCCGCGCCCCGCGCGCCGGACGGTCCGGAGGCGGACGCGGACCGGCTGACGCTGGGCGTCGGGGCGGAAGCCGAGAAGCCCGTCGTGTTCACCCTCAAGGGCATCCTCGAGCGGCAGGATCCGGCGAAGGCCGAGTCGGCGTTCCGGTCGCCGGAGGTCGTGGCCGTCCGCGGCGGGGTGCCCTTCCCTGCGGAGGGCCGGTTTCTCGTGGCGCAGCAGCAGCGGGGTCTGGAGCGAATCGTCGAGGTCTTCCTCCCGGCGGCGCTGTTCAAGCGGGAGAAGCTGGAGGCCGATGCCGTGTTCCGCGTCGCCGTGTCGCTGCGGCTGCGGGGCAACGTGAAGGAGCTGTTCTGGCCCGCGACGTTCCGGCTGACGGACCACGAGGACAGCGGCGGCTGGGCGCCGCTCGTGCTGGCCGCGTCGTGATGGACGACCCGATCGTTCCGGTGCCGCCGGCCGCCGCCCCGGAGCCGGAGGCCGTCGCCGGCAACGGCGCCGGGGCGTCCGTT
>CAYHEI010000519.1:0-2635 GCA_964355385.1 uncultured bacterium
TGCGAGCGCAGCGAGCTCGGGACCATCATCGGGGTGCGCGACCACGGGATCGGGGAGGGGCGGGACGGGCGCGGGCAGGGCAAGGGACGGGGGCTGCCGCACGGGGAGAAGGGACCGTGACGGCGGCCGGCCCGTCCCCGTCCTCCCCGATGGTCGCGCCGTTGCTGCGGAACGTCGCGAAGGTGATGGTGGGCAAGGACGAGCAGGTGCGGCTCACGGTCGCGTGCCTCTTGGCGGGCGGCCATGTCCTGTTCGAGGATGTCCCGGGAGTGGGGAAGACGGTCATGGCGCGCGCGCTGGCCGCGAGCATCGGCGGGGTGGTCCGCCGGATCCAGTTCACTCCCGACCTCCTGCCTTCGGACGTGACGGGGCTCTCGGTCTACAACCAGAAGACCTCCGAGTTCGACTTCAAGCCGGGGCCGATCGCGGCGAACGTCGTGCTGGCCGACGAGATCAACCGGGCCAACCCGCGCACCCAGGCCGCGCTGCTCGAGGCGATGGGGGAGCGCCAGGTGACCGTGGACGGCGTCACGCACCGCCTGGAGGAGCCGTTCTTCGTGATGGCCACGCAGAATCCGGTCGAGATGCACGGCACGTACGCGCTGCCCGAGGCGCAGCTGGACCGCTTCCTGATGCGGTTGTCCCTCGGATATCCCTCGTTGTCCGAGGAGGCGGAAGTGGTGGTCCGGCAGGCCCAGGGGCATCCGCTCGACACCCTCTCGTCGGTGTGCACCCTCGACGATGTTCGCAAGATGTCGCAGGCGTCCCGGCAGGTGGCGGTGAAGCCCGTCCTGGTGCGCTACATGGCCCTGCTGACGGCGGCCACGCGCGGCCGGGCCGAGCTCCTGCTGGGCGCTTCGCCGCGCGCGACGCTGGCGCTCTATCGCTGCGCGCAAGCCTGGGCGTTCATGTCGGGGCGGGAGTTCGGCGCGCCGGACGACGTGAAGGCCGTGACGCGCCCGGTCCTGGCCCACCGCCTCATCCTGTCGGGACAGGGCGGCACGGGCGAGCGCGGCGTCGCGGAGGTCGTGGACCGGATCCTGGACGAAGTCATCATCCCCGCCGGTTGAAGGACATGCCGCCACGACCCTGACGACGCGCGGCCGGGTCCTCGCGGCGCTGGGCGCGTTCGGCGCGTACGCGTGCTACCGCACCGGTCAGCCGGTGTTCCTGCTCCTCTGTTGCGTGGCGGCGACCGCGATGCTGGTGTCGGTGCTGTTCGCGCGCCGGCTGGCGGGCGGCCTGGCCGCCGCGCGCTCGGCTCCGGACTGGGCCTACGCGGGAGAGCCCCTCACCATCCGGCTCCGCCTGACGAATCTCGGCCCGGCGAAGTACCTCTTTTCCGTGATCGACGAGGCGCGGGTGGGCGCGCGGCGCTGCACGGCGGCGATGCGCGTGGATGTTCTACGGTCGGCCGAACGCCGGGTGCTGGGCTACGTGCTGCCCGCGCCGCGCCGCGGCCTGCATCGCTACGCGGGCCTCCGCGTGGAATCCGGGGGACCGTTCGGTCTGATACGGTCGGCGGCCACGGTCGCCGCGCCGGGCTCGGTGCTCATCGTGCCCCGGCCGGGCCGCGCGCGCGGATGGGAGCTGCCCGGCGGCCGCCGCAACTCCGGCATCGGCGCCGAGTCGCCCGAACGGGGGGGCGCCTCCCTCGAGTACTTCGCCTCGCGGGAGTACCGGTCCGAGGACCCGATGCGGTTCATCCACTGGAAGCTGACGGCGCGCATGCGCCGGCCGATGGTGCGGGAGTTCCTGACGACCTCCTCGCTGGAGGTGGAGGTCGTGCCCGATCTCTGCGCGGCGGACTACCGGGAGTCGCCGGACGGGAGGCTGCTCGAGGCCGTCATCGGGCTGGCGGCGACCCTGTGCGGCGAGCTCGTCCGGCACGGAGCGATCGTCCGCCTGTGGCTGCTGCGGGAGCGTCCGCGGGCCGCTCCGCAGGGATCCGGCGCGCGTCACTTGAAGAAGATGCTCGCGGAACTGGCCGTCGCCGAGGCGGACGCGGTCACGGAGTACGCCGCGGCGCTGAGCGAGGCGTCCCGGCGCTTCGCGCCCGGCAGCGCGGTGGTGAGCGTGGTCGCGGCGCGGGCGCTCGCCGACGCGCCCGCCGCCCTGGCGTCCCTGCGGCGCGCCGGTCACGCCGGGCAGCTCATGGTCGTCCATGCCGCCGGGACCGTCGCGACGAATATGTCCCGGCCGTGGCCGGAGGTCGTCGCGGCCGTCGCGGCCCGGGCGGGAGTTCCCGCCTGGACGTTTCCCGGCGACGGCGACATGCGGGACGTCGAGATGCCGCGCCTTCGAGCCAGGGCGTGATCGACGGCCCGGCACCCGTGGACGGGGGATCGCTCGCGAGGATGAACCGGGCGCTCGCGCTGCTCGCGAACCTGAGCATGGGCGGCGCCGCGTGGTTGGCGCTCGCGCGCGCCGGCCGGTCCGGCGCGGGCGCGGCGTTCGCGGCGTGGTTCGCCGCCGCGGCGGCCGGCTCGCGCTGGAACGACGCGCTCGCGCGACGCTTCCCCTCCCTCGCGGCGATCGTGGACCGGCTGGCGGTCGTCGTGACCGCGGGCGCGGCGCTCTGGATCGCCGACGCGTATCGTCGCGGACTCCCCTGGGAGGAGCGCCTTCCGGTCCT
>CAYHEI010000520.1:0-2607 GCA_964355385.1 uncultured bacterium
GGGCGGCCCGGGACTGCGGCGCCGGGTTCGTGGGGATCGGGGTGGGGGAGCGGGCGGAGAAGCTGCGCGCGGAGGGAGCGACGGCGGTCCTGAAAGACTTCGGCGACGCTTCCGCGATCGACGAGGCTCTCCGGAGCGCCCCGGTCCCCGCGACCCCGAGAGTCTAGGTCGATGACTTGGAATCGGGGTCAGAGCCCTACATCCTCCGTTCGAACCTCAGCTTGAGTTCCAGCGGGGTGATGCGCACGAACCCGAAACGCTTGAAGAGCCGGAGGGCGGCGGGTGAGCCGCTGGTGTCCAGGTCGCTGTGGGTGAGGGACACCTTGTCAAGTTCGGCCAGCAGGATCGCCATCAGCCTGCGGCCCAATCCGCGGCCACGGGCTGACGGGAGGACGGCGACGTAGCTGATCCAGCCGGCGCCGTTGCCGTGAATCGCACTGCCGAAGGCGACGTCCTGGCCCGCCTCGGCGATGAAGACGTTGTAGCCGTTCGCGGCGAAGACCCGTTGCAGGTCTTCCCGGTTCTCTCCGATGAGGTCCACCCGCTTCAGGAACTCGTAGATCGCAGGCTCATTGGCTGCGGTGACGACGCGAACGCCCGTCATGTCGGTCGAGCCGATGCCGCCCTGGCGGATGCGCCTGAACTCGCCTCCACCCTCGCCGACGATTTCGAAGCCGGGATGCTCCAGGAGAGCAGTCGCCACCTCGACGGGGACCCCGAGATGCGCGATGCGGGCCTTCGACTGCAGGATGCGGGCGTGGTAGGCGGCGGCCAGCGCGCGGGGATCGGGAGCGTCGGGGGATCTGAGCCGCCAGAGGTGGAGATGTCCGTCCGCCTCGTCGATCTCCGATCCGATCAGGTGCTGGAGGTCCATCGCGTCAGCTCCCGGGGGGGTGCTCAACCGAAGCGGCCAGCCGGGCCAAGGGGACGGCGCGAACACGGCCGGACAGCGAATAGGATTCCCGGCCCGCATGCACCACGGTCAGCTGCTCCAGCCTCAGGTCCCCGAGGGCGATCCGCATGGAGGGCGTGAGTCCGGGGGACCCCGACCTCTTGAACTCGAATCCTTCGCGCTTCCGTCCCCGGACGAGCAGAAGATCCAGCTCGGCCCCGTTGTGCGTGGCCCAGAAATGGCACTCGTCCGGACGCGCCCGGGTCAGCCTGATGGTCTCCTCGAGCGCGAATCCCTCCCAGGACGCCCCCATCCTCGGATGGTGCTCCAGGTCTTCCCGGGTCCTGGCGCCGATGAGCCAATGCAGGAGCCCGCTGTCGCGGAAGTACACCTTCGGGGCCTTCACTTGCCGTTTTCCGAGGTTCTCGTGCCATGCGGGCAGCGTGCGGATCATGAAGGTGGCGGCGAGGACGTCCAGGTAGCTGCGGACCGTCATGTCGCTGACCCCGAACGACCGTGCGAACTCGGAGGCGTTCCAGACCTGCCCGTGGTAGTGGGCGAGCATTCTCCAGAAGCGGGACAGCGTTCGTGCGGGAATCCCGAATCCGAGCTCCGGGATGTCGTGTTGCAGGAAGGCCGAGACGATCTCTTCCCGCCAGCGGTTGCTCTTTTCCTCGGACGGCGCGAGGAAGCTGCGCGGGTAGCCGCCGCGCAGCCACAGGCGGTCCAGCGATCGTGGCCCGGTCTCGGCCAGGGAGAGGCCCGGCAGGTGGTGGTAGGCGATTCGCCCCGCAAGCGACTCGGAACTCTGGCGCAAGAGCCGGGGCGACGCCGACCCGAGCACGAGAAAGCGCGCCGGGCGGCGCGGACGGTCGGCCAGCACCCGGAGGGTGGGGAAAATGTCGGGCCGGTGGTGGACCTCGTCCAGCACCACCAGCCCGCGCAGCCCTTCGAGGGCTCCCATCGGATCTTCCAGGCGTGCGACCTCGCGCTCGTTCTCGAGGTCGAACCAGTGGACGCTGCCTGCCCGGGACGAGGCCACCTGCCGGGCGAGCGTGGTCTTGCCGATCTGCCTGGCCCCGAGGATGCCCACCACGGGATACTCCCGGAGCAGTCCCTCCACTTCCCTGCGATGCGGCGTGCGGAGGATCATGGCCGTATTGTAGCACCATGAAATATCAAGGCCATACTATGCGTCTTCATGGTCCGCGCGGCGGCGGGCCGGGACCCCCGGGGAGAGGAGATGGGGGGCGTTCTTCGGGTCAGTACAGAATGAACTTGGCCGGGATGAGGCGGGGGCTGACGGGGTCGACGGCCAGACCGAGCTGTTCGAGGACCGTCAGGCCCAGGAGGGCCGAATCGGTTGGCTCGCCGAACATGACCCGGACGGGAACGGAATGCCCCTCGACCGTGACCAGCGCATTGCCCACCTGTCGGTCCGCTATCCGCCCGTCCGCGAGCTGAACGGAAACCCGGTCTTCCGGTTGGATCCCGGCGCGGTGTAGGACCGTGCTGGGAAGCAGGGTCAAGGTTGCGCCGGTGTCGGCGAGAACTTCCACGGGCTCGCTTGGGGCGCCGTTGGCGGAGAGACTCTTGACCTGAATGGTGAGCCGTACCTCTCCCATGGGTTCATCTTACACGCTCAGCCGAAGTTGGTGACATGGAAACGGGTGCGGCGGTTCGGAACGGGTGTCTCGTCGTGTTCGACATCGACG
>CAYHEI010000521.1:0-2586 GCA_964355385.1 uncultured bacterium
TCTTGTCATTTCCATTGCATATCACCTCGTTTGTTTTGTTCTGCTTGGAATGAGATTGAACAGTTGCTGTTCGACCACCTGGAGTTTGGCCAGGGTGCGGTCGAGGTTCTTGTCGATGCGGAGGGCTTTCAAGACCCACGGCCGCAAGGTCTCGGGATTGCCTCGCGGCATCTCCTGCTCGATGGCATGGAGGACGGCCTCGAGCCGAGTCAGGAGTGATGCGGCATCCCGCCCGAGGGATTCGACATCGCCTTCTCTGATGACCTTGAGACGCTCCCGCTCGATGTCCTTTCGGAACCGGACTTGCTGGGCAGGTGGGAGGGATTTGTAGGAGGTTTCGAGCCTGTGGAAGAGGCCTAAGTCGAACGCGGACAACTTGCGGTTGAGGAGCCGGACGTAGTCCAGGCGCTGCCTGAGGATCTGGTCGCGGTCCCGGGCACGGCGGAGGGCGGTCTGGACACGGAGCATGTGCTGGGGATCGGACGGGTTGCGGCCGAGGTCACGGTAGAGGGCCTTGAGTTCCTTCCCTTCCTCGGCGAGGTCGAGTCGTTCTCGGTATAGAGTTTGGGCGACCGGGGCCAATGTTTCTCGTTCCTTGTCGAGGGCCTCGTTCTCTTCCCGTCCGAGAGACGAGTCGAATGCGTCGCTGACCGGCTTCTTGGCGTGGTGGAAGATGCGAATGCAGGCCTTGCCGATTAGGAACAGGAGGGCCAGCGCGATGGCCGTCGGTATGAGTGGGATATTGTCGTTAACCCAGACGAGAAGGACCGGGGCCAAGGCACCAATGCCGGCGTACGTCACGACGGCGGAAAGCAGGACCGACGTCAGGAGGCCGGCTCCAGCTCTGTGGACGAGCGAGAACAGCAGGAATCCGACGAGTGATACCAGAATGAGTCCGGCGATGAGGCCGAGCGAACGCAGGGAGAAGCCCAGCCATGATTCAGCGAGCGCCAAGCTGAGTGCGAGCGACGTGCCGATCCCGATGATGATGGCGCGGCCGCCCACTCCTTTGAAACGGTCCTCGAATGTCCAGCGGGCGACGCCCAGAAAGATGATCAGGTAGAGGAAGAAGTCGATGACCGCGGAATACTGTCCATAGATGTCCGCGATCGGAAGATTCGCCAGAGGGGAAAGCGCGTCGAAGAGGAAGCGGGTGTCGAGTGCCATTCCAATGACGGCGCACTCCGGGTATAAAAACTTTCCGGTCTCGCCCCGGCCCGACCGCCGTCAGAGCAACTCCTTCAGAGTGGCGACGTCGGTCCGGGTGAGCTTCTTTAGGATCACCGCCTGCACGTCCTCGTCCTTGAGGATCAGGTTCAGCAACCGGTCGGTCTTTTCCTGTTCCTCGTCCTTGCGGAACGCGGCCTCCGGGTCGAGGAGCGAACTGCAATGGACGCAGAACCTGGCCTCACGGCCATTGATGCGTGAGCACCGCGGGCACACCTTTACGTCGGGCGTCGTGGGCTTCTCCTCGGCCTTGATCCCGTGGATCTGGAGGATGGTGTCGTTCACGTCCCTCGACATGAGGTGGGCGTACTCCCCGAGCATCTTGCTGTCCGGCGTCCAGCCGAAGTAGACTTTGGCCTGGGCCTCGTTGAGCTGATGCTTCATCAGCAGGTGCGTGACGCGGGAGTGTCTGAACAGATGCGGGTAGAGCCGCTTGGTGATCCCGGCCTTCTTCTTCTGGCGGAGTACGAGGGCGCGAAGGGCCGCGTATTGCATGCGTTCCCATCGACCCTTGCCGTCCGGACATACCCAGAGCGGCGCGTCCGGATTGTCCTTCATGGGATGGTGGCTCAGCCATTCAGTCAGGTAGGGGTCGGAGAGCACAATCCTCGGCGTGCGGTGTCCTGTCTTGCCGTTGAGGTCCACGAGGAAGGAGTAGTTGTCCCTCGTCACGTCCCCAACGTTCAATCCGCCCATTTCCCCGACCCTTGCGCCGAGTTCGTAGATCATCGAGATGAAAGCGCGATCCCTGGGATGGTCGGCAACCGAGATCAGCTTGAGCGCTTCCTCTTCCGTAAGGATGTCGCGGGCCTGGATGTGTGGCTGGTCCTTCTTTTTGACCCTCACTTTTATCCACCTTACGATGGCCGGCGGCTCGCTCTCCTGGGCCATTCGATCGCCGTAGGCGAGCCACGTGTAGAACTTCTTGATGGCGACCCGGTAGGAGGCCACCGTCCATGGCGAGAGCTTCTTGCCCTCAAGGTCCCTGATGCAGTTCTTGATGTCGTCCTCGGTCACGTTCCGGAGGTCTCCGTGGAAATACTCCCGCGCCAAAAGGAAGATCGTGCTCTGGAGCTTGATCCTCCTGGGTTTGCCGAGTTGCTCCAAGAGCAACAAGGCTCTGTCGAAATCCTGGAGGAGCTTCTTGGTGTCCTCGCTCACCCCGGACGATGCGATGTGTTGTGCCAGCCGGTTCATGCGGCGGTCGTAGTTGTGTATGTCTCTTTCATTCATGGTTTCACCTCTTGTTTGCGCACCGTCCTTCGGGCGGGCTTTAAGCCTTTGGACCTGAACAGGATGTTGAACGCCCTGGCCGGAGGTCCGACGGTTCGTTCATGTTCCTTGGCCCCTACACGCTCG
>CAYHEI010000522.1:0-2573 GCA_964355385.1 uncultured bacterium
ACCGTGCCCCCCGGCTCGACCGCTCTCACCCCGCCGGCGGCGACCAGCCAGGCCGCCGTCAGCAGCGCCGAGCGCGGGCTCATTTCGCGGGCGCTCGCTTGTGGCCGACGAGCCGCGCCTTGAAGATCTCGAGGCCGGCCTTCAGGCCCGCCGCCGGGGCGTCTTTATCGTGGCTGGCCCGGGACGGCGGTGCGGCGGGCGCCGGGGGGCTCTCGCGCGTGGGCGCCGGCGCGGCCGGACCGCTCGGCTGCGGGGTCCCCGCCGTCGCTGGTCGCGAGGGAAGGGGCGAGGCCGAGCCCGACACTTCGAGGCGGACGGGCTCCCCCACCACGGCGGACAGCGCCGCCTCGACGGCGGCTTTCATGCCGCCGCCCGCGAGGCCCTGCCGGTGGAAGCCCGAGGCGGTTTCGAGCCGGATGACGCCGGGACCCGCGCCCGTGCACGCGGCGCTCTTGAGATACACGTAGGCCGCCGGGGCGGAACGCTTCACGGCATCCAGGACCGCGCTCCACCCGCCGGGCAGGTTCGCCAGGGGAACGACCGCGCCCCCGGACGGGACGTTCGCGGGCGTCCCGCCGGAGGGAGCGAGGATGGTCGCTCGGCTCGCGACCGGCGCGAGCGGCGCCCCTCCGCCCGGCTTCGCCAGATGCTCCTCCACCTCCGCCCAGCTCAAGGGACGTTCCCGCCGGATCAGGCGCGCCACGGCCAGCTCCGCCGCGATGCGCGGGTGCCGGATCTGCCGGGCCGCCAGCTCGTCGAGCGCCCGGCGGACATGGCCGAGGAGCGCGAGGAGTTCCTCTTCCGTGAACCACCCCGCCCGCTCGGGCGCGGAGAGCAGTCCGTCGGTCGCCATCGTCGCCACCTTCGCGTCCAGCCGCCTCATGAGCGCGTCGCGCAGCTCCTCCTGCGCCTCGCCCAGCAGTTCGGCGGGCTCCCGGCCGGCCTCGATGAGGTCCTCCACCAGCTTCAGCCCGGCCTGCGGATCCCGGTCCTTCAGCACGACCAGGAACCGTTCGACCCATTCCCGGTCCACCAGCCCCATGAGGTCGCGGACCTGCTGCGCGGTGACCGCGCCATCGGCGTAGGCCGCGGCCTGCTCCATCAGCATCTGGGCATCGCGCATCGCGCCCCGCGCCGCCTTGGCGATCAGCGCCACCGCGCTGTCTTCGATCTCGATTCCCTCGGCCGCCGCGATCTTCTTCAGATGGGTCGCCACCGTGAGCGGACCGAGCGGATGAAAGTCGAAGCGCTGACAGCGCGAATGAATCGTGGGAAGGATGTCCTGCGCGTCGGTCGTCGCCAGGATGAACAACACGTGCTCGGGGGGCTCCTCCAGGGTCTTGAGCAGCGCGTTGGAGGCTTGCGGGGTGAGCATGTGCGCCTCGTCGAGGACGAACACCTTCTTGCGCGCGCGCGCGGGAGCCAAGCGCGCGATCTCCCGGAGATCCCGCATTTCATCGATGCCGCGCGTCGAAGCGGCGTCGACTTCGATCAGATCGAGCGCGCGGCCGGACAGGAAGTCCCTGCACGTCACGCATTCGCCGCACGGATCCGACCCGCCGGACTTTTCGCAGTTGACGGCTCGCGCCAGGATCCGCGCGCAGGTCGTCTTGCCCACCCCGCGAGGCCCGGTGAAGAGATACGCATGGCCCACCTTTCCCGAGGCGATCGCATTCTTCAGCGTCCGCACCACATGGGGCTGGCCCACGACGTCGTCGAACTTCGTCGGCCGCCACTTCAGCGCGAGGGCGCGGTGGGGTTCGCTCACCGCCTGCTCCCGCCGCGCGCGGCGACGAGCCGCACCCCCTCCAGCGCGAGCTCGGGGACGATCTCGCGGACCAGGCGGCAGTGCGGCACCACGACCGGCGCCGTGCCACCGGTCGCCACGACGGGGACCCGCTCGCCCAATTCGTCGAAGACGCGCTGGAGCAGTCCGTCCACCAGCGCCGCCGCGCCCAGCACCAATCCCGCCCGCATGCTGTCCTTCGTGCTGCGCCCGATCGCGGAGGCCGGAGCCGCCGGGACGACCAGCGGGAGCTTCGTGGTGCGGCGGAAGAGCGCCTCGGCCGCCATCTCGATGCCCGGCGCGATCGCCCCGCCCAGATACACCCGGCGCCGCGAGACGACGTCCAGCGTCACCGCGGTGCCGAAGTCCACGACCGCGACCGGAGCGCCGCGCCGTTCCAGCGCCGCGGCGGCGTTCACCAGGCGGTCGGCCCCCACATCCGCGGGCGGCTCGTACCCCACGGTGAACCCGAGCCGCGCGGCGTGGTCGATCCGGAGAGGAGCGCACCGGAAGAGCGCCTGGGCGCAGCTCCGGTACGCCTCCTCCAACGGGGGCACGACGCTCGCGATGGCCACCTCCCGCACGGAGCGGCGCAGCGTCCCCAGCAACCCGGCGAGCTGGAGCGCGACCTCATCGGGGGTCGGGAGGGGATGGGAGGAGACCCGCCAGGAACGCGCCAGCCGCGCCCCCCGGAAGAGGCCGAGCTTGACGTTGGTGTTCCCGATGACGACCGCGAGCAGCGACATGGCCGGAGATATTATAGGGCCCCGGAATGCGGCGTGTTCGC
>CAYHEI010000523.1:0-2557 GCA_964355385.1 uncultured bacterium
GGCCGAGACGGCGCGTCTCGTGGCCGGGCTGACGGGACGCGAGCTGGATTACGCGCCGGACGACTGGAAGAAGCCCGAGCGGGCGCCGCAGCCCATCGCGCTCCTCTGCGCGGCAGGCCGCCGCGCGCTCCCCGCGCTCGCGGCGGCGTACCGCGCGGCACGGGGGGAACGGCGTTTCCTGCTCGCCCGCCTGCTGGCCTGGAACGAGTCGCGCCTCGGTTCGCCCGCGCTGCTCGAGCGCCTCGCGGCCGAGCTGGCGGGGGAGCGCCTGCCGGAGGGGGCGTCGCGCCGCGCCCCGCCGCCGCCCGACGGTTCCAATATGCCGCTAGCCTGCCGGCTGGTGTACACGCTCGGGCTCTCCCGGGAGCCGCGGGTCGTCCCCTTCCTGGCGCGCGTGGCCGGGCGGCTGGACGGCTCCACGGCGAATCTCGCGCGCTACGGTTCCGGCGCCTTCTACTACGTCCAGGCCGTGTGCCTTGTGGCCGAGCGGCTGGCGAGCCCGGCTGCGGTCCCGGCGCTCCGCGCGCTGCACGCGAAGCCGGGTCTGCACGGGCTCACGACGGGCTCGTTCCAGCCTGGCATCTGGGACGAGCGCTCGGGCTACCTCGAGGTCGCGCTCGGCCGGGCGCTCGCGCGGTGCGGGTCGCCGGAGGGCGCGCGCATCCTCGTCGCGTACCTCGCGGACGCGCGCGCGTATCTCGCGGCGCACGCGCGCGCCGAGCTGACCGCCGTGCTGGGGCGCGACCTCGGCGCGGTCCCGGCCGCGT
This sequence comes from uncultured bacterium, assembly GCA_964355385.1. Classification (GTDB taxonomy): domain Bacteria; phylum Oederibacteriota; class CAKKQC01; order CAKKQC01; family CAKKQC01; genus CAYHEI01. The sequence goes on from CAYHEI010000523.1 coordinate 768, forward strand.
GGCGGAAGCAGCTCGCGCGCGTCCGGCGTCTCACCCCCCGACCCTGGCTCCACCGGGGCGAATAACCCATCCGGCAGCCGCCGACGGGAATCACCCCGCCCGCGGCGTACTTTCCGGCGGACGATCCACCGCTTGCCGAGGCCGCGCTAGGGCGCCGTTGCCCTCCGCGAAGCGGCGAGCCGGAGCCGGCGGGAACCCCCGGCCCAGATGACGCGCAGGGTCAGGGGGACCGAAGAGCGCGCTTCGATCCGGGGCGCTTCCCGGAGGGAGGCGCGGGCGTGGCAGACAAGGTCGAGGGAACCCGAGCGGCCGAAGGGATAGCGATGGACACCGTGCTCCTCGCGGAGACGGACGTCCCAGAGCAGCTCGCCCCGGGGGACGTCCGGCCGCAGACCGAAGACGTACTCCAACAGCACGGCCACCGGGCCCACGCCGCCCCAGCCCACGCAGTCGCGCTTGGCCGGACGGCCGGGGGCGGGGCGTGCGGGGGCGTAGTTCTCGATGACCGTTCCGGTCTTCTTGAAGACCTGCGCGACCCGGCCCACGTGGTTGAGCCCGATCGCGTGCGCGAGCGCGTCGTGTCCCGTCGCGGTCAGGCCCCGCAGCACCATGTAGTTCGTCGGGGGCCAGACGCCGCCGTTCCAGTAGTCGCCGCCGGGGCTGTACCGCGGATGGTCCGCGGAGAGGGCGGGCACGCGGTGCGGCCGGTTGAACTCGCGCGGGTTTTCGAGGTGCGCGACGAGACGGCGGCGGCGCGCGGGCGGCGCGAGCCCCGCGAGCAGCGCCCAGAACCCGACGACGGACTTGAGGCGGCTGAGGCGGCCGTCAGGGAAGCGGTCCACGTAGAAGCCCAGGCGCGAGTGCCAGAGCCGCGCGTTGACGAGCGCCGCCAGCCGCCGGTGCTCGGCCGCGAACTCGGCGGCCTCGCGGCGGCGGCCGAGGATGCGCCCCATGCGCGCCAGCAGCGAGGCGCTGAGCGCCTGCTGGACGGTGGCGTCCACCCAGGTCATGTGCCCGTGCGTCCAGGCCGGATACCGCGCGTCGAGCTGCCGCGGCTGGTTGTCCAGCCCCGCGCCCCAGCCGGAGGTCCACAGCCCCCCGTCGGGCCACGACCGCCACGCCCGCCACCACCGCTGGTAGGCGCCGACGACGGGGAAGACCGCGGCGAGACGGCGGCGGTCGCCGGTGGTCAGCCAATACTCCCACTCGGACCACGCCAGGACGTTGGGGCCGGTGGACCCAGGGTCGTAGCGGTGGAAGCGCTCGGTGCCGTCGCGCTCGGCGATCTCGCGCACCATGAACCCGTCCTCGTGCTGGCTGGCGTACAGGTTGTCGAGCGTGCGCTGGAAGTCGAAGGCCCGCCGGCCGTACCGGGCGAACATGAGGATGAAGACGGAGTCCCACAGGAAGAGGTGGTCGTTGAAGGCCGTGGCGATGTACGGGGCGACGAACCCGCTGCCGGGATACGGGCGGCGCAGGTTCCGGAACGCCAGCTCCCAGACCTTCCACCAGCACGCGACCGCGTCCGCGTGGCCCTCCCACACGGGCTCGGGGAGGAGCGGGCGCGCGCGGGCGAAGTCCGGCACCGCGCGGTGGTCCGGCTTCGCGCCGCGGAACGCGTTCTCGCGGGCGAGGGGCTCGGGGACATGGGGGTCCAGGCGGAGGCCGGGACGGAGGCGTGGGTAGCCGCGCGGGGGCATCAGACCCTGATCATCCGAGGTCCCGGCAGGCGGCGGCGAAGGCTTCGATGTTGGCGATGGGGACTTCGGGTTCGAGGACGTGGGTGGGCG
>CAYHEI010000524.1:0-2542 GCA_964355385.1 uncultured bacterium
GCCTCGCCGCCCGATCCGTAGGCGACGGTGTCCTGCCGCGCCGTGCGGTCGCCGGGCCGGCCGGCGGAATCCACCACGCGGTACCGGGGGTACCGGAGCGCCTGGCCGGACGCGCCCCCGACCAGCCGCAACGCCCCGCCGAACGCGACGGGAAGCTCGGCCGAGAAACCCAGCCCCGCGACGTGGTGGTTGAGCACCGGCTTGCCGTCGCTTCCGAGCACCCCCGGAAACACCCGGTACGAGTACGCGGCGTTCGCCGCGAGGATCATGCCGGCCGGCATCCAATTCAATCCCGCGGACACCGAGTGGTTCGCCTGGTCCCCCGGGCGGACGCTGTCGTACCGCTCCCACTCCGCCTGGTACCGCGCGCCGGCCGAGAGCCCGGGACGGTCCAGCAGGGGCAGGCGCACGCCGGGCTGGATCAGGACGTACTCGTCCCGCCTCGCGCCCCGAGCCGTGAGGGGGTCCGGTTGCAGGACTGAGCGAGTCCGCGAGCCGAAGTCCTCGGGGCTCACGTCGGGATTCGTGTTGACGCCCTGGTAGACGTTCAGGAACGGCGCGAGCGGCGGCGCCGCGCGGCCCCCGCGCGCGAGGCCCGCGGCCAGCACTCCGGCCGCGAGCGCGACCCGGGAACGGCTCATGGGGACGGCGGGCACTCGCCGAAGGCCGGGAGCGGGACCGCCGGCAGCGGCGTCTCCTGCCCCTCGCTCGTCGCCGCGGTGGTCCGGTCCAGCCCCTCCGCGGCCCGGTCCTCCCCCGCGCGCGCCGCGGCGTCGCGTTCCGCCTGCCGCGAGGGCAGGTCCGGCAGGCGCACGGTCCGCGCTGCCCCGCCCTCCGTCTCGGGACTCAAGTCGGCCGCGAGCCCCGCGAGCGAGAGCGCTTCGCCCGCCGCGGCCGGCGCCGCGCCGGCGCCCGGCGCCCCGCCCACCGCGTCCTCCCATTTCCGGAGCACGCCCGGGGGAACGTCCCGCGGGGGCGCGATGGCGCCGTCGTCGCGCACCGTCGCGGTCTGCCCCTCCCCGACGTCGACCCCCTTCTCCCGATCGGCGCCGGACAGCCTGACGCTGTGCCGCTCCGCGTCCCCCTCGTCGAAGACCAGGACCGTCTTCCCGTCGAACGCGAAATCGGTGCCCTTCACCGCCGCGACCGCGAAGGGCGACGTCACGATGAACTCGTCGCCTGATTGGAGCGGCTTGACGAATGCGCGGACGAGCCCCGCGGAGAGGTGCATCACGCGGCTGGCCAGCGCCCGCTTGCCCTGTTCCCGGGGAGGTTTCAGCTCGAACGTGGACAACCGCCCCAGCTTGATGATGGAACCGTCGCTGAACTCGATCGCGAGGCGCCCGCTGAGCGTCTTGACCTGGTCGCCGTACCGGAGCGGATACGGCGCCTGAATCGTCCTCCAGTCTTCCCCGGCCGGGTGGAACCGCACCAGCCCGCTGGTCGAGACGATCGTCGCGATGGCCCGCGCGGGCGCTCCGGGCGATGTCACGGGGAGCGCGGCGAGGAGCGCGGCGAGCCAGGCGGCGGGGAGCCGGGATGTCATGGCGTGACGGCTCTGCGTCCGTACACCAGCGAGATCCGGTGGCTGGTCGCCAGGCTCCCCACGGGCTGGTACGCGTAGTCGATGTCCAATCCGCGCAGCACCACGCCCGCGCCGGCCGTCACTCCCTTGAAGCCGCCGACCGAAGCGAGGGCCGGCATGTACTTGTACCCCGCGCGCAGCGACAGGCTCCCCGCCCGAGCCTCCCCGCCGGCGGCGAGCCAGCGCTGCGAGGCGTCCTGCAGGCCGAACACCCCGTCCGCGACGAGGGTGGCGGGGCCCCCGCTCCAGGCCGCGCTCATGCGGACCAACGCCGGCAGGATGGTGCCGGGTCCGCCCCCGCCGGGACTCAAGTGCTGGATCGCCGCGCCCACCGTCACGCCGTTTCCCGCGTCCTGGACGGTTCCGACGCTCCCGCCCACGTTGCTCGCCTCTCCCGCGACGTTGACGTACTCGAACGCGAACCCCAGGCCGCCCCGCCGCTTGATCCCGGGGGGATTCTTGATACCCCACGCCACGAGGCCGGAGAGGTCGAACGGCGCGAACCAGTTCGTGCGGCGGCCCAGCTCGTCGAAGCCGTCGAAGCCCCCGTAATGCATCGTGGTCAGGCTCGCCGCCAGGCAGCCCTGCGCCATCGGCAGCGCTCCCCCGAGGTACCGGAGGCCCATGTTCTCCCCGCTCGCGTCGTACATGGCCGCCGCGCCGGCCCGCGTGAGCCCCGCGAGTCCCCCGGGGTTCCAGACCGGCGCCGTCGCGTCGTCGGCGAGCGCCCCGTAGGCTTCGCCCATGCCCGAGGGCCGTCCCCCGATGCCGCGCAGCAGGAACGTCCCGATCACCCGCGTCGAGCCCATGATCCGCTCCTCCGCCTCGCACGCCACGGGCAGCGCGGCGAGGACGGCGGAGCCGAGGAGAACCGCCCGCCAGCGCGCGGTCACCGGCCCACCTGGATGGGGAACAGCGGGAACGTCTGCGTCCCCTCGTCACAGACCGCGGTCACCT
>CAYHEI010000525.1:0-2533 GCA_964355385.1 uncultured bacterium
CGGTGACCGTGTACGTCCAGGAGTAGGTGGAGGAGGAGCCCGCGCCGGGCGCGGGGAGCAACTGCGCGATGTAGTGCGTGGTGGAGGAGAAGTCCGTGGCGACGTAGACGTCCCGCGCGGTCTTGCCGCCGGTGTTGGTGACCGTCATGATCACGCTCATCAAGCTGCCCAGGGCGGGGATCCCGGTGAACGTCGTCGAGAACGAGACCGCGAGCGCCGGCGCCGCACTCACCGGCCCGAGCCAATGGAGGACCTGCCCGCCGTCGCCGACGGTCCAGGCCTCGTTGGACGTCGTGATGAACACCCCGTTCATGCGGTTGAAGGAGGAGTTGAGGCCGTAGGTGATGTGGTTGGGCGAGGCGGGATCGTCGGTGTCGGGATAGGGATTCGTGCTGTCGGGATACTCCAGCTTGGCGAAATAGGCGTTGTTGCCGGCCGCCCCGTTCACGGTGCTCCAGTCGGCGCCGCCCGACGAACCCCAGCCCACCCCGATGCCGAAGCCCCAATACGAGAGGTAGTCCACGGAGCGGATGGTGCCGCGCGCGGTGATCGTGGCCGAGAGCCCCGTCTGGATCGCGCGCAGCTTCTCGGCCGTGGTGTCGAAGTAGAACACGTTGGTGAGCGTGCCGGTGCCGTTCCGGTCCTTGATGTCGCCGCAGTCGGTGTCGCCGAGGACGATCGGGAGGCCGCCGATCATCACGGAGGCGAAGAGGCGGAAGCCGTACGGCGGCGCCCCGCAGGTCCGGTTCTGCTCGCCCGAGATCATGCTCCAGGTGGACGCCTTCTTGATCGCGTGCGCCGCCCAGTCGAACCCGAGCGTGTTGGCCGTGCTCATCGTCGAGTTGAAGACGGCGGTCATCCCCCCGGCCATCGCCAAGCCGGTGTAGTCGAACGTATCCCCGCAGAAGTGCGAGTTCAACCCCGGCGACCAGCTGCCCGAGTTGGTGTTGTACGGCGCGGTCGAGTCGGTCAGCAGCGTGAACCCCGCGCCGTCGAAAAAGAGCAGCGTCGGGTTGTTCGGCTGGTTCCCGGCGGGGGAACAACTGGCCTCGCCGGTCACGTAGAAGGAGGACGACAGGTTGGCGCCGGTGCCCAGCGGGAAGATGTCGTACAGGTCCGAGCTCGTGCAGATCGACGCGATGGGCTGGTTGACGCCGCCGCACCCGGTGAAGTCCGACGGGCACGAGACGCACGACCAGTTCGACCCGTCGTATTTCAGCACGGTGCCGCCGTCGCCGACCGCCCATCCGGTGCCGTCGGCGTTGATGTACACGTCGTGCAGGTTCTGGGTCGTGAGCGCGTGGATGTACTGGGTCCAGGTGCCCGTGCCGTCGCGGTGCAGGATCGTCCCATTGTCGCCGACGGCCCAGACGTCCATGGTGGGGGAGAACTGGGTGCAGTCGCTGCTGTTGGGCCGGGAACGCCCGTGGACCGCGTTCAGCGTCGTGTTGCTGAAGACCGGCGTGACATTGACCCAGTCCGCAGGGTTCGGGCCGGCGGCACGGACGGCGGGCGAAACCAGCGTCAGGACGAGCGCGAACGCACCACGGAAGCTCCCCATCCACGCTTAGGATATTCGATGGTTCCGACAAAGACAAGGTCGGCTAAGATATGCCGGCACGCATGAACGACCGCCCCGCCCCCCTGCTCGAGGTCCAGGACGTCAGCTTCGCGTACGCGCGCCAGGACGCGCGGGCGCTCGCGGGCGTCTCGTTTTCGCTCGCGGGCGGCGAGCTGGCCGTCGTGGCGGGCCGCAACGGCGCCGGCAAGTCCACGCTCGCGCTCGCGCTGAACGGCACGATCCCGCACCTGCTCCACGGCCGATTCCGGGGCCACGTGCTCCTGGACGGCGTGCCGGTCGGGGCGCCCCGGACGACGGCCCGCCGCGTGGGCGTCGTCTTCCAGGATTTCGAGGCGCACCTCGTGTCCTCCACGGCCGCGCTGGAGGCCGCCTTCCCGCTCGAGAACCACGGCATGGAAGCCGCGCGGATGCGTGAGCGCGTCGCGGACGTGCTCGGCCTCGTCGGGCTGGGGGGATTCGACGAGCGGGTGCCCGCCGAGCTCTCCGGGGGCGAGAAGCAACGGCTCGCGATCGCCGCGGCCGTGGCTCTCGCGCCGGCCCTGCTCGTCCTCGACGAGCCGCTCACCGACCTGGACCCCGCGGGCAAAGCCCTGGTCCTCGGCGTGATCCGCCGGCTTCAGGCCGGGGGCGTGGCGGTCGTGCTGGTCGAGCACGAACCCGCGGCGCTGCTGGCGGCGGACCGGCTGCTCGTCATGGACGCGGGCCGGATCGCGTACGACGGTCCGCCCGGGCCCCTGCTCGCCGATCCCGCGCGCTGCGAGGCGCTGGGCGTGCCGGCGTGGCCGCCCGCCTCGGCCGCCCTCGCGTGCGGCGTCGCGCCACTGCCTCTCGACGTGGCTTCCGTCGCAGACCGCATTCGTCTCGTGCAACCGTCGCGCGCGAGAGCGCGCGACGCGACGACCCGGGCTGTGCCTGGGTCGAAGCGGCAGTGTCCGCAAGTTGGAGAGGAGT
>CAYHEI010000526.1:0-530 GCA_964355385.1 uncultured bacterium
CGCCCCGCGACTTCATCGCCGCCTTCCTCGCCCGCTGGGCGGCCCCGCGCTGACCACCCCTTTGGACGCGCCCCCCCGCGCCTGATCGGTTACCATAGCGGCATGGCCTCGCGTCCCCTCCCCCGCCCGGTGCTCCTGCCCGACGACGAATGGGTCGGGGGGACCTTTCCGCTGCCCGGCGACCCGGCCGCCGAGCGGGCCGAAGCCGGCCGTCCCACGGTCGCAGCTTGGCTGGACGCCGCCGGCCGGTACGCCATCGCCTCCGCCGTGCTGCCGCCCGGCGCCCCCGCCGGCGCCCTGGCCGACACGCTGGCCAAGGTGTTGTCCGATCCCGCGCACGAGTCGCACGGGAAACGCCCCCGCCGCGTGCGCGTGAGCGATCCCGCCGTGGTGGACGCCGTGCGGGCCCTGCTCCCCGGCGTCGAGATCGTCGTCGGTGCCCGCCCCCCCCAGGCGGGCGTCCCGCAGGGGGGCAACGGCGTAGCCCCCCCCCCCCCCCGCGGCGGCCCGGCCCGCCCACCCCACACGCC
>CAYHEI010000526.1:540-2521 GCA_964355385.1 uncultured bacterium
GAGGAGGGCTTCAAGGACGTCGACCGGACCCCGCCCGTCGGCGGACGAGACCGCCCTCGCCTCTCGCCCGCCGGCGCTCCTCCGCACCCGCCGGCGCACGCTTCGACGCCGCACGCGATCCAAGGCCGGCAACCCCGTAGCGTCACGCGCCCAACGTCACGGTCCTCAGGTCGCGGAGGCTGACGCTCACCAGATCAAGCACTCCTCCTTCCGGGTTCAGCCCCGCGCGTCAGTACAGCTTCTTGGTCCAGGTCGGAGGGGTGTTCGCCGAGACCAGCTCCAAGCCGCCCTTGAGATAACGGAACGGTTGCGGGCCGACGGTACGGGCCCAGGCGATCATGCGGCGGACGCCTTCCGCGAGTGGAACGGTGGTGCGGTAGCCGAGCAGCTTCCCAGCCTTCGTGGAGGAGCAGAACATGTCCTTCACCTCCAGCGGGCGGCCCGCGCGGAGGTAGCGGGGCGTGAGCCGCCGCGGAAGGGCTCGGGGCGAGCCGAAATACGCCGTCAGGATCAGGCGCGCCAGGTCGTTGAGGGATATTTCTTCCCGGGGGCCGATGTTGAAGATCTCGCCGTGGAAGCGGCGGGACAGCCCGGCCCGAACGACGTACGGCGTGTAGTCATCGACATAGGTGTGCGATCGACGGTGCGTCCCGTCCCCGTAGATATAGAAGGGCTTCCGCTGCATGAGGGCGTTGATCCAGATGGCGATGACGTTCCGGTAGGGATCGGAGAGGTTCACCCGGGGCCCGTAGACGTTGTGCGGACGAATGATGGTGTACGAGAATCCGTGGACCTTGGAAAGGACCTCCGTGACCTGCTCCATCGCGGCCTTGGCGATCGCGTAGACGCCCTCGGGCTTGCGCGGCATGTCCTCGGTGAACGGCGGATGCTGGCCGCCGTAGACGCTCATGGAAGACGTGAGCAGCACCTTCTTGACGCCGTGGCGCACCGCGGGCACGAGCAGGTTCAGGTACATCATGTAATTGCGCTCGGTGGACGCGATGGGCGTGAACTGGGAGCCGCCCTCGGTGGCCAGCGCGGCGTCGTGGAAGACGATCTCCGGCCGGACGCGCTTCACGTACCGCGCCACGGCGTCGCGCGCGCGCAGGTCCAGCTTGGTGAAGCGGCAGCCCGCGGGCACGTTGCGCAGGAACCCCCCCGACAGGTCGTCCACCCCGTACACCTCGTACCCGAGCTTGAGGAGCGCCTCGGCCTCGTGGCTGCCCATGAACCCGGCGGCCCCGGTGACGAGCACGCGCCGCGCGGACAGCGGATCAGGAACGTTCAGATGCACGGCGGCATCATCGCGGAGGCGGCGGGGCTCAACGCGACCGCCGCTCCGCGGCCACCAGTCCCGCGATCGGCTTGGGGTATCGCGCATGCGCACGCTCTCGTCGCGTCATCGCCCGGTCCACGTCGTACATCGTCTGGAGATTCAGCCAGAACTGGGGCGTCGTCCCGAAGAACGCGGCCAGGTCGAGCGCCGCCTCTGCGCTGATCGCACGCTTGCCCTTCGCGACCTCGTTCAACCGGGCCTTGGTCCACCCGAGCTTGTCCGCGGCGGCGGCTTGGGTCAGGCCGAGCGGCTTCAGGAACTCCTCGACGAGCATCTCGCCCGGGGGCGGAACGTGTCGCGGCTGGATCATGACCTTCCTCCTCGGCTAGTGGTAGTCCAGGATTTCGACGTCGTCAGCATGTCCTCCGTCCCACCGGAATACGACCCGCCACTGATCGTTGATTCGGATCGAGTGCATACCTTGCAGTCTTCCCTTCAGCGTTTCCAGCCTGTTTCCCGGAGGGACCGTGAGGTCCTTCAGATCGCCCGCCGCCGCCAGCTTCATGAGTTTCCGTTTGGCCGCGACCTTCAGACCCGGCGGAAACCGGCGCAGCCCCCGCGCGGCGGTGCCCGTGAACAGCGCCTCGGCCACCCGGTCTCGGAACCCCCGGATCACGTCTCCATGTTATCACACAGCGATAACCA
>CAYHEI010000527.1:0-2517 GCA_964355385.1 uncultured bacterium
AACGGGCACGTCCCGCAGTCGGCCCGGAAGACCTGATACGCCGTGAGCGCCAGCGCCCACGACGGCGGCGGCGCCCAATTCAGTGATGCCTGCTGGTTCTGCGCCCGGGCCGCGAGCGATAGCGGCGCGGTGGTGAAGACCACCTTATCCACCCACCCCTGGTCCGCCCCGGCCGCAAGCGAGGAGTCCTTGGCATACGTGAACCGGACCAGATGGACCCCGGTCGGGATCAGGAGCGACCGGGGCGACCAGTCCACGAAACCGGTGATGCTGTCGGACCAGACGCCGTCCAGCCGCCGCGTGAGCCCGTCGAACCCCGACTCGGAATCCACCCGCCAATACGCCGCGACCTGCCCAGGGCCGGTCACGGAGAACTCGAGGTACGAGGACTGGGAATCCGTGATGACGCCGCTCTGGGCCGCATCCCCATCGAAGTACGTCACCACTACCTGGGGCGCCCAGAGCGCGTTGCCGCCGGTCGTGATCGCCAGGGCCAGGTTGTCCAGGGACTCCGCGAGCGTCATCGTCGGCGCCGTCGTCGCCTGGTCCACCCACGCGGTGTCCTGTCCCGCCGCGCCCCCCGACACGTCGCGGGAGTACACCCAGCGCACGGTGTGCGTGCCGGCGGGGACCTGGCAGATGCCGTCGGTCCAGTCCGCTTCGCCGCTGATCTTGCCGGGCTGCTCGACGCCGTCGAGATGGACCGCGAGGAAATCGAATCCGGACTCCGACGACACCTTCCACTTGAAGCGGACGTCGATGGGGCCGGTCACCGTGGTCTGGATGTACGTCGACGCGCCATCGGCCACGGGCGACGCCTGCGCGGCGTCGAAGTCGTTCGTCCAGACGCTCGTTTCTCCGACCCAGCCCGGGCCACCGGTGGTCGTGAAGGTGAAGGCAACGTTGTCCAGCGCGGTCTGGAGACTCACGAGCCCCGCGTCCACGCTCACCGCGTCCACCCAGGCGGCGTCCAACCCAACGGAGCCGGACCCGTCCTTCGAGTACGTCCAGCCCACCGCATGCGTGCCGGGCGGAACCGTGACGCTCCGGCGAATCCATCCCGTGCTCCCGCTCAACGGCCCGCCTTGAGGCACGCCGTCCAGCCGGATGCGCAGGTAGTCGTACCCGGCCTCGGAATCGGTCTGCATGAAGCAGCTCACGAGCGCCGGACCGGTGATCGTCGTGGACAGATAGGTACTCTGATAGTCGAGCATCGCCCCGCTCTGCGCGGCGTCCGAATCCTGGTACGAGATCGTTCCCTGCGGGAACCAGAAGCCCGCGCCGCCGGTCGAGACGCTCAAGCTCACGTTGTCCACCGCATCCGCCAGGCTCATCGCCGGCAGCACGCGCACCTCGTCCACCCACCCCGTGTCCTGGCCCCGACCGAGCCCGCCGAGATCGCGGGAATAGACCCAGCGAAGGACGTGCGTCCCGGCCGGAACTGCGAACATCTTGTCCGTCCAATCCACCTCGCCGCTGATCTTCCCCGCCTGCTCCACCCCGTCGACGTGGAAGGAGAGGAAGTCGTACCCGGCCTCGGAGGAGACCTTCCACTTGAACCGGATGTCCACGGGTCCCGCGACCGTGGTCTCGATGTACGTGGAGGCGCCGTCGGGGATCGGTCCGGCCTGGGCGGAGTCGCCACCGACGGTGGCGCTGACCGTTTGGCCGAACCAGCCGGGCCCCCCCGCGGTCGAGAAGATCTGGACGCCGTTGTCGAGCGCCGCGGCAAGCGTCACGATGGCCGGGTCGAGCGCGACGGCGTCCACCCACGCCGCATCCGCCCCCGAGACGAACGCCGCGTCCTTGGCGTACGTCCAGCGGATCGCATGCGATCCGGCGGGCACCACGAAACCGCGCCGCGCCCAGTCCCACGCTCCCTCGGTTTCCCCCCCTTGCTGGACGCCGTCCAGGCTGACGGACACCACGTCGCCAAAGCTGTCCGAATCCACCTTCCACTGGAAGCTCAGAATGGTCGGACCGCTCACGGTGGTCTCCATCCAGGAGGATTGACCGTCGCCGATCGCGCCCGACCGGGCGGCGTCGCCGTCCTGGAACGTGTCCTGCCGCTGGCCGAACCAGCCCGCCGCCCCGCCCGCCGAGAACGACAGCCCGGTGTTGTCAACCGCCTCCGGCAGCGGGACCGGCGGCAGGACCGCTACCTGGTCCAGCCACGCCGTGTCGAGGCCGTCGTAGTAACTGTAGTCCTTGACGTAGCGCCACAGCAGACTATGCGAGCCCGCCGGCAGGCTGTACGCCTTCGGCGTCCAGTCCACCGCGCCGGAAATCGCCCCCTCCTGCACCACGCCGTCCAGCTCGAACTGGAGGAAGTCGAAACCCGCTTCCGACGACACCTTCCATTGGAACGCGACGTCCCCCGGCCCGGAGGCGATCGTCGAAACGTATGCCTGCTGATAGTCGATCAGCTCCCCCGTCATCGCGCCGTCACCGTCCCCGCCCGGCGCGAAGTACGCCGTCTGGTCGAAGCCGGTGAGGCTGCCACCCAGGGCCAGGTGT